>CADBRK010000310.1 GCA_902797065.1 uncultured Ruminococcus sp. | reverse complement strand
GTAACTTTTGCAGTTCTCATTTGATACCCTCCCTGCAGTCTTCGATGGCGAGGATCAGCGCTTTCATCTGATCCGTCGTGCCGATCGTGATTCGGTTGTAATCTTTGAGTCGCGGCGTTTCAAAATGCCGCACCAGAATCCCGCGCTCTTTCAGCGCTTCATACAACGCCTGCCCGCCGATCCAGTCGGCTTTGGCAAAGACGAAATTCGTCATGGAATCGACGACGTTGAAACCAAGCTGACGCAGTGCCTGTGTGGTAAACAGGCGGGTATCCATGATTTTGCGGCAGTTCGCGCGCGTATAAGCTTCGTCCTCCAAAACGCCGAGACCGGCTGCCATCGTCATGCGGTTGATGTTATAGGGATTCGTAGAATACTTGATCGTGTTCAGATCTGCAATCAGTTCTTTGTAGCCGATGCCGCAGCCAAGCCGCGCACCGGCCATGGAGCGTGATTTGGAAAACGTCTGCGTCACCAGCAGGTTGTCATATTTGTGAATAAGCTGTATTGCGCTTTGTGCGCCGAAATCAACATACGCTTCATCCACAACGACCACATTGTTCGGATTGCCGCGCACGATGCGTTCCACAGCTTCCAGCGGCAGCGCAATCCCGGTCGGTGCGTTGGGGTTTGCCAAAAAGATGGTCTTCCCTAATCCGACATAATCCTCGGGATCAATTGTGAAATCCTCGCGCAGCGGAATCAACGTATACGGTACGTGCTGCAGCTTAGCAAACACACTGTAAAATCCATAAGTGATATCCGCAAATGCAGCCGGATGCCGGTCGTCACAGAAAGCCAGGAAGGCAAAATGTAAGATCTCGTCCGACCCATTCGTCATTAAAACTTCATCCGGGGAAACACCGCATTGCGCCGCAAACGCCTTGTGCAGTGCGCCGCAGGTCGGGTCTGGATATAACTCGAGCTGTTTTGCAGCTTCGGCGGCATACGCAATCGCTTTTTCCGAAGGCGGAAACGGCGATTCATTGGTATTCAGTTTGATATACTGCCGCCCTGTCGGTTGTTCGCCGGGGGTATAGGGCACCAGTTCTTTATGCTGATTGCTGAAAAATCGACTCATCTCAGGTTTCCTCAAATCGGATCATCGCGCTCTTTGCGTGACCGGTCAAACCTTCCTGCGTTGCAAAGAACGCAACGTCGGCAGCCACTGCGGCAAGCGCATCTTTGGTATAGTAGGTGTACTGGGTCTTTTTAACGAAATCATCAACCGACAGCGGCGACGAAAACTTTGCAGTGCCGCTGGTCGGCAACGTATGGTTCGGACCGGCAAAATAGTCGCCGAGCGCTTCGGGACAATAACGGCCCATAAAGATCGAGCCGGCGTGACGAATCGCGTCAAGATAATCAAACGGCCGATCGACACAAAGTTCCAGATGCTCCGGCGCAATCTCGTTGGCAATCTCAATGGCACGCATCAGATCGTCAGCCACGATGATTTTGCCGTTGTTGTCGATCGACGCACGTGCAATTTCCGCGCGCTGCAACAGTGGAATCTGCGTTTCCAGCTCCTGCTGCACCTGCTTTGCAAGTTCCATGGAATCTGTCACAAGAACAGCGGAGGCAAGTTTGTCGTGCTCCGCCTGCGAAAGAAGGTCTGCCGCCACATGACGCGGATTGCTGTTGCCGTCGGATACAACCAAAATCTCACTCGGCCCCGCGATCATATCAATAGAGACCGCACCGAACACCTGTTTTTTTGCTTCCGCAACAAACGCGTTGCCGGGACCGACGATCTTGTCAACCTTCGGCACACTTTCCGTACCGTATGCCAGCGCCGCGATCGCCTGCGCACCGCCGACTTTAAAGATACAGTCGATGCCAGCAACGTGTGCGGCAGCAAGAATGACAGGATTCACCTTTCCCGCTTTGTTCGGCGGCGTCACCATCACGACCTGTTTTACACCGGCGATCTTGGCCGGAATCGCATCCATCAGCACCGTAGACGGATAAGCCGCCGTGCCGCCCGGCACATAGAGGCCGGCGCG
>CADBRK010000309.1 GCA_902797065.1 uncultured Ruminococcus sp. | reverse complement strand
TCGCTCAGTTTCCTGTAGGAAAATGCGGTGTTGTTAATCAGTTTAATGCTACCGAGGACGCAGGACTGCGAAATATCATGGTGTCTACCGATCCGCCGTATTACGATAATATAGGTTATGCCGATCTTTCGGACTATTTTTATGTATGGATTCGTCAAGCTTTAAAAAAGACCTATCCGAAGATACTTGGTACAATGCTTGTGCCAAAAGCAGAAGAGTTAATTGCTACTCCGTACCGTCATGACGGCAGCAAACAAAAAGCAAAGGAGTTTTTTGAAGATGGTATGTCGAAAACCTGCTGTCAGATATTTAAATACGCAAAAGACGATGTACCGGTAACGATATATTACGCATATAAACAAAGCGATACCGATAACGATAATACAACAGCTTCTTCCGGTTGGGAGACTATGCTGTCGGCAATTATTAAAGCGGGATTTGCTATAACAGGTACATGGCCTATGCGTACAGAAATGGCTAACAGAACGGTTGGTATGGGTTCAAATGCCCTCGCCTCCTCAATTGTCCTCGTCTGCCGCAAGCGTGACGAAAACGCGCCTGTGCAGACGCGCCGAAACTTTGTAAACGAGCTGCGCCGCAGCCTGCGCCCTGCGCTGCAAAAGCTGCAAAGCAGCAATATTGCGCCGGTTGATCTTGCGCAGTCTGCGATAGGTCCCGGAATGGGCGTGTTCTCGAAATACGCGAAGGTGCTTGAAGCGGACGGAACGCCGATGACGGTGCGCAGTGCGCTGCAGATAATCAACCAGGAGCTTGATATGTATTTCAACGAGCAGGACAGCAGCCTCGACAGCGAGAGCCGCTTCTGCGTCGATCTCTATTCGCAGTACGCCTTCAACGAAATGCCGTTCGGCGACGCAAATACGCTCGCTACCGCGAAGAATACCTCCGTAGCTTCAATGGCGGCGCACGGTATTCTCTATGCGCAGAAGGGCAGAGTACATCTCACCGAGCGCGGGGAGCTGCCCGAGAAAATAAACGACAGTGAAAAATGCATATGGCTGCTCTGTCAGCAGCTGACATACAGAATGGAAAAATCCGGCATAGAAGGCTGCGCCGACACCATAAAGAATATGTTCGGCAGCAACGCCGAATACGCAAAGGACCTGGCTTACCGCTTGTATACTATAGCCGAGCGCAAAAAGTGGGCGCAGGAGGCGTATGCGTACAACGCGCTTGTCGTGGCGTGGCCGGAGATACAGTCGAGAGCCGCAGAACTGAAAGCGGCTCAGCCGCAGCAGTTTACGCTGTTTGATTAAGGAGGGAATCAGAGTGACGGAAAATCTTGATTATGTTCAAAAGGGCATTCGTATCCTGCACCCGCTGTTTGCGGCGTATGTTTGCCAGGAAATGTCTCGTGAATACAAAGACGGTTGGTGGCAGGAGGTCTTGATGACTCTCAGCGACCAGACAAGAGACCTGCCCGATAGCGGCAGCTGGGCAGACCTTGCTGATTCGCTTGATTTGGCAAACTGCATTCGTTTGCTTGACAGGGAGTGGAACAACCTTTTCAAGCGGCTTCTTTCGATCGACTACCGCACCTGGGCGAAGGAGCTTATGGGTATTCGAAATAAGATCGCTCACCTCGGTGCGCAGGATATGGAAAAAGACAAAGCGGAGCGTGCGCTTGACACAATGGCGCTTCTCTGTGAGGGCTTCGACCACGATGGCGCGGAGGAGATACGTGCAATTCTGCGTGAGCTTCGCTACGGTACGACAAAGGGCTCGACTGCCGCAGCACAGACAAAATCCGATACAGCACCTGCCGCAAAGCCGGAAAATGTCGGGATATTGCAGAGTATTAAAGGCGTAACGCTGCCAAGCTGGCGTGAGATAATCGAGCCGCATCCCGACGTTGCACAGGGAAGATATCTCAATGCGGAATTCGCTGCCGACCTTTCACAGGTAGCAAGAGGCGAGGGAGCGTTCGAGTACCGCGATCCGGTGGAGTTCTTCGCAAGAACATACATAACAGACGGAATGAAGGGACTGCTCGTTCAGGCACAAAGAAGATTTGAATCCGGCAGCGGCGAGCCTGTTCTGCAATTAAAAACGGCGTTCGGCGGCGGCAAAACGCACAG
>CADBRK010000308.1 GCA_902797065.1 uncultured Ruminococcus sp. | reverse complement strand
GTCCCCTGTCTTGTACCGATCATTTATCGTTTTCTTGAAAACGGAATGAAAACATTGTATAATGAAAAATGCACCAACGAAATCATTTTCTTAGGGAAAGGAAAAACCTTACATGAGATTCAGGAGAGCTTTTAACAAACAGCATGTACTTTGGGCTGCTCTGGCCGCATTCATTTTGCCAATACTCGGTCTCGGCGCATGCAGCCAAGACCAACAGGAGACGGCTTCAGCGGACATCGCTGATAGTGAACCAGCTTCTGTCGATACACCGCTCGGAAAGGACAGACAAACTTACACCAACCAACACCCGGCATCTTATGCCGTTTTCAATTCTATCACTGACAATGCCGCCGTCGGAGATGAGCGCAATTTTGTACGTGTGCGAGAAGTTGGCCCCGGCAACAAATACGGTAATAAGGTTTCAGTTGTTGCCGGCCGTGAATATGAAGTGTATTTTTATTATCACAACAACGCCGCTGCAAATACCAACGAGTTCGGATATGGCATTGCAACTGAGGCCCGGGCAGCTTCTAGCTATCCCGTCGAACTTACTCCGGAGAAACGGGGCATGATCAGTGGATTTATTTCCTGGAACTATGTCAAGCCGCAGGACGACACTGTCCATCGCGGTCAGGTGCGCGACGAAGCATATCTTACATCGTCCGAACCCGTAACTATGCGTTACAAGACAGGCAGCGCCGTCATTCATAATGGTGGAGAAATAAACGGATCCGTTCTTCCCGAAGATCTATTCACCGCAAATGGCACTTATATCGGCTATGACAAACTGGAAGGAGAAGTCCCCGGCTGTGCCGAGTATTCCGGATACATTACCTATACGCTGATTGCTGAGGCAAAATAAAGGAGGCAAGGATTATGATAATCCTTGAAAAAAACGCAAAACTAACAACCATGCTGGCTTATGCCAAGGAGCATATTGATCTCGGAGATCTTGACCCTGCTGCCAATGTTCTCCGGAAGATCGGTGAACATATGGCTAAGTGGATGATTATTGATGCGGGATTATGGACAGAGGCCTGCACAGGCAAAAACGGCAAAGTCTATGATGACCCCACCTTCAGCCGCTGTATCGACCTGCTGTTCAGAAAACACAGGATTGACAAGAAAGCGTATACGGAAGTCTTTGCCCCGTTGCAGAATTACGGCAACGTTGGATCCCATAAAGTGGCAGCCGTCGAAGACTATCAGATAATATACACATTCAGGAATGTCGAGGATTACGTCACAAAATTTTTTCTCCCCAAATACCCCAATGCCTCCAGAATTGATATTCTTCCCGACACAAAAAACAATCAGCCTGCAAAAAAGACATCCCCTCAGCAGACAAACACAATCAAAAAATCTGACGCCGGAAAAAATGAAGAAAAAGAATTATATCTCACTTTGATCGCGCCATATATTCGAATATTAATAAATGCTTCGCCTGATGTAGATGCATATTGTGCCCTTGTTGACAAAAACATTAATTTAGGTAATATCAACATTGCTAGGTATGATTCGGCAGCTCTGCGAAATGACATGATCAAAGATCTGAAAGACCGAATTGCAATTTACTGCAAGAAAGAATTCAGTCTGGAAGAATATGAGAAAATACGCAGTGCGAAACGCCGCGGTGAGTTAGAAAAAGATATTACTCGAAACGTATATTTACTTACCGGAAAAAGCTTAATAAAATGTGTATATTTGGGATTTGATAGTTTTATGGCGGATTATGAGGAAGGAAAACTGATCCCATATCTCGAGAAAAAACGCGGAAAACCGTATCAACGGCACTAAGCAAATGGGTGGAACAAATTGACATATTTTGTTTTTTCCGATTCTCACCGCTATAGTGAAAACATGCTGGCTGTTCTGAAGCATCAGCTTCCGGATGAGCTAATTTTCCTGGGCGACGGTGAACTGGATTTGCTGCCCGTACGGAAAAAGTACACGGACCTGCCCATCCATCAGGTTCGCGGTAACTGCGACATTATGTCTTCCGCCAAAGAGACGTTGATCATCAAAAGCGGCAGAAAAAAGATATTTGCATGCCACGGGCATACATTGGGAGTAAAGTATTCTCTGGATACCCTAATCAATACCGCTTATGCTGCAGAAGTGGATGTAGTCTTGTTCGGTCATACCCACATACCATATACCGGACATACTCTGGCAATGGATTTGTT
>CADBRK010000307.1 GCA_902797065.1 uncultured Ruminococcus sp. | reverse complement strand
TTACATCGAAAAGGCGAAAAATGTTTTAGAGTCCTTCTTTATGTACTGACAATCCAGAAAAAATATGGTATAATACATTATATATGTAATTAAAAGTTGTTAATAATATACTAATTAATGCGATTATACATGGACAAAACACCAAAGCAGTTGCAAGTAATCAAATAGAAGTGATGACATGGCATTGAGAATTTTATGGGACAGAGATGAGGCGCTTATTTTGCTTGACGGGCTTCTTTCTGTTTTGAACGGAGAACAGCCTCGTTTGAGAGCAGTTAAAGCAGTTTCGGAGGAGCTGCGAAAAAGAGCCGTAGATAACGGAGTCAAAATTGATGAGGTGTTCCGTAACACGAACGGTATTTCAATGCAGATGGGCGTTATTGAATATATTTACACGGACGGAGAGCATGGGTTGAAAAAGTCCGGTATTCCGCCATTGTTTAAGGAAGTTGTTACACTATATAAAGCCGACCGTCCGACCTACGAGAAACTGCTGAAGGAGGCTCGAAAATTGCCCGAGAAGAAATCTATCAAAAACGAATACGTTAAATGGCTTGCGGGCAAGGTCTCCCCTGCACAGCTTTCGGAAATATATATGGTCTATGAAGATATTGAGAACCATTTCCGTAAATACGGGATTATTAACGGCAGTCTTTTTGAAATTACCGATCAGGAGATACTTGGAGTAATTGAAAGAACGATTAATACGAGTTCGATATTTCAATATAATTACCGAAAAAAACTGTCTAGAATTAAGGCGGCTATCAAGTATTATCGTATGTTCTTAGCGGAAAATCCGCAGCATGTGAACGCTGTCAAACCTGTGACTATATCGTCTGAACCAACACCAATACATAAACCTATAGAAAAAAAGCCCGAGCCGGTTGAAATAACTGTTACAAAACAGCAACTGCCGGATACTGATATAAGCAAGATACGAATAAAATTCTTTGAGTGGGCTAAATTATCTTCAATACCTGTTACAACGGCGATAATATACCTAAGCTCTCTTAAAAAGTGTACCCAAGCTGCACGGATATTGAATATTTACAAATCGGATATTCTGACCGTTACCGATGCAGATCGGTTTGCGGAAATAAAAACCAAGCTTTTATCAAATCATGATTTTAAGGATATTGATCGCACTAACAAAGGGAAATACTCTCAAGCACTTGATATTTTTGAAGATTATTTGCGGTCATATACTCCGGAAGGAACGGATTCAAAGTCATGTGTCGATGATGAAAGTGCGGCAAGAACGGCACGAGCGAAGTTTTCTGTATGGATGGAAAACTCGGGTATGGCATCGGCAACGGCAAGCAGTTATTTATCCGATGTAGTTACTTGCAGTAATAAAGCGAAACAGCTCGGTATATCGAATCGGAATCTGTTTGTCATAACCGATCTGCGGGAATTGGAGCGAATAAAGACGGAGTTGCTTCGGGATTCTTCCTTTAAAAAATATAACGAGATGCAGCACAATCGTTTTCACGCTGCATTCAACAAGCTGATAGCGTTCAGAATGTCGCAGAGGAATCAGTATTCTTATACATCAGTACCGACACTCCCAGCGGCAAACGCTCCGCAAATAAAGCTCGGTTTAAAAGCGACACAAACTGTAAACACGAGAGCTGCCGAGTTGTCACCCGAACACAAGCACTATGCTGCGATACTCGAAAAATATTTCTCCGAAAACGGTTTTCGCCCCAAAAATGCTATAGACAGAGGTCGATTCAAAAAGTATTATGCCGACGAATTCGGCAAAGTTCCCGATGATACCGACGAGCGTATTTCGGGAATATTAAGCAAGATCGGCACGGAAAGAGAAGGGCGCATTTTTCCGAAGCACGACAAGGCTCAGGATTCTCTTATTGCTGAGATCCTTTCAGAAATCGATGCGGCGTTTGACAGCGGAGCATCTGCGGTTTATGTGCGTGCTGTTTATGAGAGATTCTCAGATCGGCTCGGTAAAGAGCTGAATATATATAACGAAGATGCGTTATCCGAGTTGCTCGTGTCATCGTCAAACTGCGGGCTGACGAGAAGTCATTCACACTTCAAAAGAGAACGACGCAGCTCCGATACACCCGGCGATATTCTCCGAATACTCAAAGCGAGCCACAGCCCGATGACGTATGATGAGATACATGATAAAGCGTGGTACATTCCATACGACAAGATCCGCTCTTCAATCATGGGCTTGGCTGCGGTCGTGAAAGCTGCCGATAAAGCATATTTCTATGCCCCTAATCTTCCGGTAAGTGCGGAGGAGTTAAGACAGATAGCCGATCTTATCGAGCGTGAGCTTTCGTATCGAAGTCACATTACCGACTCCGAGCTGATACAGCTTATCGAAGAAAAATGCCCGAGTGCGGCGCTCAATACGGAGGGCTTTACAAGATACGGTCTTCGCAACAGTTTAGGGTATCTTTTGAGAGAATCATTCTCTTTCAAGGGTCCTATTATTACAAAGCGTGATAAGAGTATTGCCGTCAAAGATGTTTACACCAAATTTGCGCGAAGTCACGAAACGCTGCAGTATGATGAACTGAAACAACTTGCCGATGAGATGAATACTAACATATACTGGGAATCGGTGCTGACCGAAATGGTTCGCATAAACGAAAACGAGTTCGTTCGAGGTGATCTTATCTCGTTTGATGTTGAAAGGATAGACAGTATTTTAGACGAGATATGCCCCGAGAAGTATGCGCCGCTTAAAGATGTCGGTCTGTTCCTGCATTTCCCGAACATCGGGTATAAGTG
>CADBRK010000306.1 GCA_902797065.1 uncultured Ruminococcus sp. | reverse complement strand
GGGCTCGAACCTATGACCCTCTGCTTGTAAGGCAGATGCTCTCCCAGCTGAGCTATGCTCCCATTCTTCGTTTCGCCTTGCCGCTGTATCTCTCAGCGACGTATATTATAATACATCATTTACACGCGTTTGTCAATACCTTTTCTTGATTTTTTGAAGTTTATTTTTTATTTATTTTTCATGCCGCACACAAAATGCTTTTACGCACTTGAAATTCACTCCGAAATATGATATTATATTCAAGATGTAAAGAATATGACTTGAAAGGATGATCAAAATGTCGGGACACTCAAAATGGAGTACCATTAAAAACAAAAAGGCAAAGAACGACGGCGCAAGAGCTAAGATCTTCACAAAGATCGGCAGAGAGCTTATCGTTGCGATCAAAGAGGGCGGCAGCGCAGACCCCAACGTAAACTCAAAGCTCAAGGATTGTATAGCAAAGGCGAAGGCTAACAATGTTCCCAACGACAACATCGAGCGTATTATCAAAAAGGCCGCAAGCGACAGCGACCAGTCAAGATACGAGGCTATCACATATGAGGGCTACGGTCCCGGCGGAATTGCAGTTATTGTTGAGACGCTGACAGACAACAGGAACAGAACCGCAGGCGAGATCCGCCACTACTTCGACAAATTCGGCGGCAATATGGGCACGCAGGGCTGCGTATCGTTCATGTTCGAGAAGAAGGGCGTACTCATCACCGAAAGCGAAGGACTTGACGAAGATACCGTTATGGAGGACGCACTCGAAAACGGTGCATCGGATTTCCGGACGGAAGGCGATGTTTTTGAAATATACACCGAGCCCGAGGACTTCGGCGCAGTAAACGAAGCGCTCACTGCAAAGGGATACACATTTATCGAAGCCGAGATCGAGATGGTTCCCGGCAACTACACAAAGCTTGATGACGAGGAACAGATCCTTAAAATGCAGAAGCTCCTTGATATGCTCGAAGACAACGACGACGTTCAGAACGTATGGCACAACTGGGAGTACGACGAGCCCGAGGAAGATGACTGATTACATCAAAACATAAAGATTCAGCGGTGAGCCTGACAAAACAGACTTACCGCTTTTTTTATTACTCTGCATAATATTCCTTCATAGTATCAAGGCACAGGCAGATCAGCCTGCCGCCGTTTTTCAGATCGCCGTTGATGCAGATGTTGTTGTTCGACTTATAAACTTTATTCCCGCCGCCGATCTCACCCACCGGCACGGTACCGGAAACAATAAACACATTATCGTCGTTCATGTAGTTTCTGCTGTAATCGACCTCGGTAAGAGAAAGATCCTCAAATGTGTATCTTTTCAGCTTTTTGCCCTTTGCGTCAAAATTGCCCAGTCCTCTCGGAACAAGAATAAACGTGCGGTCATCGGAATCGCACACCTCGAACAGCGGAAGATCGGAGAGAAAATCAAGCAGGTCTGTCTTTGTATCGTTATCGAGCGCAAGGAACTCGCTCATTATGCTTTTTCCTCCGAGTGCGGCAAGTTCTGCGGCAGCGGTTTTAATTTCGTCCGAGGGAGTACCCGCAGCTTCGCTGTTCAGGTTCTCCGTCATAAGCGTGAGGACATTCAGCGCCGCTTTTTCCATCGCACCCATCAAGGGGAAGATGTTGACGCTTTCCGCAAGAAAAGAAAGCATTGCGGCAGAACCTTCGCCGCCGATACAATTACCGAGCAGATACAGATTATCCTCTTCGTTAAGACCGATCGTATCCAGCATTTCTTGGAATCTCTCAAAATCGCCGTAAATATCCGACATTACATAATTCATATATATACTCCTTTCTCTGTTTATCCTATTTCAATCGACATTGTTGCAGCCGCATTAAGGTCTGCGTCAGCCGTATTTCCGTTCAGGTATTCATAATATGCCTGCGAGCCGACCATAGCGCCGTTATCTCCGCAAAGAGATAATTCGGGGACATAAAGCTTACAGCCTCTCGAATTGCATTCTTCTTCCAGTCTTCTTCTTAACAATCTGTTTGCGGAAACTCCTCCCGCGGCAGCTATCGTTTTATAGCCGTACTCCTCCGCCGCTCTGAACAGGTTCTCCGTCAGGCAATCGACAACGGCTTTCCTGAACGACGCGCAAAGATCGTCTTTTGCGACCTCCTGCCCCTTTTGAGAAGCGTTATGTATTATGTTTATCGCTGCTGTTTTCAGACCCGAAAAGCTGAAATCATACGGGCTGTCGGCAACCTTCGGGTGCGGCATTGGATACGCAAGCGGATCGCCGTTTTCTGCGGCTTTGTCGAGGTTTATTCCGCCGGGATACGACATGCCCATCGTGCGGGCGACTTTATCGAACACCTCGCCTGCCGCGTCGTCGCGCGTTCTGCCTATGATACGCATTTTCGTGTAATCGTCCACCGCAACTATATGGCTGTGTCCGCCCGATACCACAAGG
>CADBRK010000305.1 GCA_902797065.1 uncultured Ruminococcus sp. | reverse complement strand
CGCCGTCTTCCTCGCCGCCGATGGAGCCAACCTCACACTCGATCGAAAGACCGAGGTTATGAGCAACGTTTACAAGCTCCGATGACTTTGCGAGATTCTCCTCGAAGGGATAGTGAGAACCGTCAAACATGATGGAAGTAAAGCCTGCCTCGATGCACTTGTAGCAGCCTTCGTATGTACCGTGGTCAAGGTGAAGAGCAACAGGAACAGTGATGCCGAGAGACTCGTCCATTGCCTTTACCATAGCGGCAACAGTCTTAAAGCCTGTCATGTACTTGCCTGCACCCTCGGATACGCCGAGGATAACCGGAGACTGAAGCTCCTGAGCTGTAAGAAGAATAGCCTTTGTCCACTCGAGATTATTGATATTGAACTGACCTACTGCGTAGTGACCCTGCTTAGCCTTTGTAAGCATTTCTTTAGCGTTTACTAAAGCCATTGTATTCACACTCCTAAATTTTTATTTGTTGGGGAATATTTCCCGTTCGTATTAATTATACTATATTCTGCAAAAAATATAAAGTGGTATTGTAAAAAAAAATAAATTTTTTTCAAAAAATGATCCCCTGCCGATTATGACAGAGGATATACTGCGTTATCCTATAGTATCTTGTATTTGTTCTCCGATAGGATACTTGACTTTAATGTGAATGGTGTATCTGAGAATGATAAGTGCGTCTGCGTTCGTGACCTTGCCGTTTCCGTCTGCGTCGGCTGCTTTCTTTTGGTTATCTGTAAATGCTACAAGGTTTATTACATGCCTTTGAATCTGGAGACTGTCTTTCGCCGTAACCTTGTCGTCGTTATTGATGTCGCCGAGTATTATGGGTTCGGAATCGGTTCCGGAATCGGTATCCGAGTCTGTTGCGCTGTCTGTATCGGAATCGCTGCTCTGCAGCTTCGGGATAAAATCTCCGTCGGCAGCGTGTACCGTAAGATGCTCGTTATCGGTCAGATGTGGGTTGTCGTAGTTTATTTCTATCTTCTTCCACTGCGCTATTGTTCCGCTGTAATAAACATCGGTGAGATTCCTGCACTTGTCGAATGCGCGGTACTCGATCTTTGTTACGCTCGCCGGGATAGTAACGCTTGTTAAGCTTGTGCAGCCTTTAAAGGTATTCTTTTCTATGGATTTGATACCGTCGGGTATAGTGACGCTTATCAGACCCTCGCAGCCATAGAAAGCGCTCATCTCGATGCTTGTAACACTTGCGGAAATTTCGATATTTGTCAGATTAGTACAGTGACTGAATGCCGAAGTTCCTATCTTTGTAATGCTGTCTGGAAGCGTCACATATGTTAATGCGCCGCAGTTGTAGAAAGCGTTGTTCTCGATACTCGTAACGCTGTCGGGAATTATAATGCTCTTTAATCCGGTGTACTTTGCAAAAGCAGAAGAACCGATCGTTGTTATTCCGTCGGAAATGAATATCTTAGTAATATTGGGCGTATGATCGTTTACGGATTTGCTTTCTCCGCCTCTGATCTCGATTATCTTAGTTCCGTTGATTTCGCTTGGTATGGTTATTACAGTGTCGCTGCCGTGATATGCGTAAATGTATTTTTCGATATTGTCATAATCAAAGTCGGTGGGATCGGTATTCGGAGCTTTATCGGAATCGGTGTCTGTGTCGGTAGATGTATCCGAATCGTTGAATTCGTATGATCCGTAATAATCCTTGTTGTTCTTGTAATAATTACTGTCGCTCGGATTTATCGAGAACCATTCGCCTTCAAAGACTTTGGCGCCGGACACCTCGCTGACATATGAATTATTGAGAGACAGAACATATATCATGTCATAGAAGTTGTCAAGCGTATCATATAATCCGCTGTCACCCTTTGTATACCCCTCAAGGTTGATATTATTTGTCTGATGTGCAATAGCAGAAAGCTGAGGGTCGGCAGGGCTGCCGGGATCAACAAATGCATTGAATACTATATTTGGAGTGCTGTCTTTATTCGGAACACTGCACTTGAATACATTGTTTCCTACCTCGGGAGCGGGAGTCATTTCAAGCCCCGGCCATACAGCAACCTCCTGAGGCTGCCAATAGTAATAGCCTGCTTTATTGTTTGATAAGAAGAATAGATCCGGTGCCAGGAAATAGTAAGTAACAGTTGCTGTCTCCGATGCAGTGTGAAGATTTGCGTTCTTGAGCGGAGCGTTTTCTTCGCCGATCGTTATCTGACTCCACTGCTCGTCGGTTCCGGCAAAATATACGTCTGTAAGGCTTTGGCAGTCGTAGAATGCGTTATCGCTTATAGTGCGAATTGACAGGGGAATATCGACTCTTCTTATGCGGATACAATTCTGGAATGCCCATTTTCCGATGCTTTCAACATTTGCGGGAAGAACAAGCTCTGTCATATTTGTGCAGTCCTGGAATGCCCACTGCTCGATGTTTACGGTGTCCTCTGCTATATTGACTACACCTGCGTTGACAGGGCACTTGATGAGTGTTTTTGTAGAGCTGTTATACAAAATACCGTCTGTCACTGTAAATACGGTGTTCCCTTCGGCTACGCTTATCTCGGTGAGTGATGAACATCTGCAGAATGCGTTTTCTCCGATTTCTGTTACGCTTGCGGGTATGCTAACGCTTGTTACGTATGTACAGCCGTAGAACGCATTATTTCCGATGCTTGTGACATTGTCCGGAATTTCAACACTCGAGAGTCCCGTACAGTTAAAGAATGCTTGGAAACCTATGGTTTTAAGTCCTGTCGGCAATGTGATCTCACGCAGTGAGGTACAGCCGAAGAACGCGTTTCGCTCGATCTCTGTCACGCCGTTCGGGAGCGTTATTGTTTCTAAGTTTGAGCAGCCGTTGAAAGCGCTGCTGCCTATACTTGTAACAGAATCGGGAATAGTAACTGTTCTGAGATCGGTGTTGTTGATGAATACATTTTCGCCGATGCGTGTGACCGTCTTGCCGACAATAGTATCGGGAACTACAACTTCGGAATCGGTTCCGCTATATCCGGTGATCTGTATCGTATCGTCCTCCAGGATCTCGTAACTGAAATTACCGCTTGAATCGACAGGTGATGAATATTTGAAGATAAGCCATTTTGCTTCGCTGTCTTTCGGCTCGTGATTTTCGATCTCCTGGAATTTCTCCCATACTTCGTCGGGTGTGGTATCGTATGCCGAAATTGCAAATGCAACTTTCTCCTGAGTACAGCACTGAACACCTTCCAGTGTCACATTACCCATATTTTCGAATATATATTTTGCGACCTTTGCGGCTCCGTTATCATGCCGTGCTTCTGCGTGACCTACTATATTACCCGTTGTTGTGATCTGCATATATGAGCCGCAGTCCGGGATATTATCAAAATCGGCTTCTATACATGTTTTTTCTGATACTACAGGGTTTTCCAGTAATACGCCCGTCATAAACGCCGTCTGACCGAAAGCTTTGTCTGTGAATACGCAGTCATAGGTTTGTTCGTTTGTTGTGTAGTCATGGAAAATAACGAAATAATCCCAATCTTCCATGTAATCAATATCGTATGATTCGACAATGCCGTCTTCACCTTCGACAGGCGTACCGAAGATCTCTTTTGAACCCCAGGTGTTTGAAGTCACCATTCCGTTGGGAGATGCGTAGCGAGTTTCTCCGTCTTTTGTTGCCCAGACATAGAAACAGATGTTGTCGCTGTGGTCCCAGTTACCCATGTTGAATCTTATTCTTCCTGTGATAACATTACAGTGAATATTTGCGCCTGTACAGTAAGAATTATAAACACCGAAATTAATATTGTTCCATTGGTCTTCAGTTCCGCTGTAATAAACGTCTGTTATGCTTTCGCAGTAATCAAATGCATAATCAGAAACATTCTCAATGCTGTCGGGCATTCGGATAGTTGTCAAACTTGTGCAGCTGTCAAAAGCAAAGTTATCGATATATGTAACTCCGCTCGGGATAGTAACGCTTGTTAAGCCTGTGCAGTAGGAACACGAATCAAAGCCTATGCTTGTTATATCTGCAGGTATATCAAGGCTTTTCTGATTAACGGGACATCTGATCAGCTGTTTTGTCTGTGTGTTGTACAGTACGCCGTCAATCGTGGCAAATGTAGTGTTGTCGCTGCTTACGGTAATATCGGTGATACTTGTACAATCGGTGAATGCGCCTCTTTCGATATATTCAACACTGCCCGGTATAGAAATACTTGTCAGGCCTGTGCAGTGATTGAATGCAAATTCATCTATGTACTTAACGCCGTCGGGGATAGTAATGCTTGTTAAGCCCGTGCAGTTTGAAAAAGCGTCATAATCTATACCCAAAAGGTCGGTCGGCAGACTGACAGAGGTTTTGTTTACAGGGCATCTTACAAGAGAGAACGTTAATGCATCGTACAAAATGCCGTCTATCATAACAAACACAGTGTTTCCGCTGACCAGTTCGATATTTGTGATACTCCAGCAATTTGAAAATGCGCCTCTGCCGATGCTCGTTACACTCTGCGGAATAGTAATGGTTTCCATGTTTGTACAGCTGTCAAAGGCAAATCCGCCGATAGCTGCAACACCCTCGGGAATAATAACGCTGATAAGGCTTTCCTTTTCGCTGAAAGCCTCTTCTCCGATGGCGGTTACCTGCTTGCCTTCGATCTTTGACGGGATGGTAATACTCGAATCACTGCCTGTGTAGCCTGTGATCGTTACGGTGTCATCGTCGCCGACTGTATATAAGTAATCGTCATAAGAATCCGAATCAACAGAGGTGTCCGTATCTGTTTGAGTGTCGGTATCCGTTTCCGTTTCTGTTTCATACGGCGTACCGTAAAGCATCATATGTACATCATTTGCTTTTTCTTCGTATCCGCTTATCCCTACGAATTTTGCCCATACGTCATCGTTGTTGGTGTTGAATCTTGTTACGGCGTCTTCAACCTTTGCAGGTGTACAGCATTCAACGCCCGATTTGTCTATTACATTGATGTATTTAAACAGATAATTTGCAACTATCGCCGAACCGTTGTCGTGCAGTGCCTGGATACGTCCGATAATGCTTCCCGTTGATGTGATCTGCATATACGGTCCGCAGCCGGCAACATCATCGAAGTCGGCTTCGATACATGTGGTGCTGCTGTCGATAGGATTCTCAAGAATGTTGCCTGTCATGTATGCGGT
>CADBRK010000304.1 GCA_902797065.1 uncultured Ruminococcus sp. | reverse complement strand
TTTGTTGACAAAGAAGTTACGGTTTATGATCTGCTTGCAGCGCTGATGATAAAATCCGGAAATGACGCAGCGATGGTTCTTGCGGATCACATCGGCGGTGGTTCTATACAGAAATTTGTCGATCTGATGAATGCAAAAGCCAATGAGCTGGGCTGTGTTAATACTCATTTTATGAATCCTCACGGACTTCATGATGAGGATCACTATACTACAGCGCAGGATCTTGCGTTGATCTCAAGATATGCAATGACGCTCCCCGAATTCAATGAAATAGTAAATACAACGACTGCCTATCTGTCTATAGATAAAGACAAAGAATATCCGCTTATTACAACAAATTATCTCATAGACGAAACAAGAGGCGGAGATCTCTATTATCCGTACGCGAAAGGTATCAAGACGGGTACAACGGACGAGGCAGGCTATTGTCTTGTTTCTACGGCAAGTCATAACGGATATACGTATATGGCTGTTGTTCTCGGGGCGCCGTGTGTCGACAAAAACGGAAAAGAGATCGAAACTAACGGCGCAATGCAGGATACGATCACACTTTATAACTGGGCTTTTGATAATCTGGAGCTTAAAACCGTGATCAACGAACAGACGCCTGTATGTGAGATACCTATCGAGCTTGCGTGGAATCAGGATAAGCTTCTGCTGATCCCTCAGGGTTCGTTTTCATCTATCCTCCCGAAAGATGTAGAGAGCAGCAGTATTGATATTGTAACAAATATTCCCGAAAGTATTACCGCGCCTGTTACCGAGGGAGACGTAATAGGAACGGCAACGATCAGCTACGCAAATCAGGAGCTGACTACAGTAAACCTTATCGCTTCGGAAACGATAGAACTCAGCAAAATGATGTATTTTATGGATTATGCAAAGAAGATATTGAAATCCAAGGGCATGATGATCGCCGTTTGCGTTGTGGCGGTACTGCTTGTTTTCTATATTATTCTTACTCTTGCGTACAACAAAAAGAAAATGAAGAATCGTAAAATGAAAGAGAAAAAGCGCAGAAAGAGAAAAGGCAGTGGTTCTGTGCGCTGATTTATATGTTGTTTTGATTTGGAATATGGGGGTTAAACCGTGAACTTAAATAAGAAACCGGATCCGAATACTATTTATCCCATCAGCGGATATGATAAGGAAATCTATATCAAGCCAACTATTACTAACCCTAACATTATTGTCGGAGATTTTTCGTATATCGCCGATTCGGATTTTGACAGTCATGTATCACACCTTTATGAATGGAACAACGACAAGCTGATAATCGGCAAGTTTTGTCAGATTGCGTCGGGCGTTGAATTTGTTATGAACGGTGCAAATCATCAGATGAATGCAGTGTCTACATTTCCGTTTTATACCTTAGAGGGGTGGGATATGTCTTCACCCAAAAAAGAAGACTTGCCTCTCAAAGGTGATACGGTAATAGGAAACGATGTCTGGATCGGTCAGAATGCGACAATTCTACCGGGTGTAATAATAGGGGACGGAGCAATTATCGGTGCAAACAGCGTGGTCGGGAAGAATATACCGCCGTACTCAATTGCTGTCGGTAATCCCGTAAGAATTATTCGCAAGCGTTTTGACGATGAAATGATAGATTTGCTGTTGATATTTAAATGGTGGGATAGAAGCATTGATGAAATTGATTCTTTGATTCCGATTTTAACATGCAGTGATATTGAGAAGGTCAAAAAGTCTATAAAAGAACTTATAGTATAAAAATGATCCCTGAACGGCGCTTAACTGTTCAGGGATTTTTTATATACGATTGTATCACCACATACTGACAAATATCACTGCGTTACCGTTCTCCTGCTTGATGCACAGCGTACCTTCGTCCTTATCAACCACCGTATATACCTCGTCGTTCGGCGAAAGCTCAATCTCATAATTGAAGTACGGCACATTGACTGTCTCAAAATCCGATACGTAGCCGATGAATTGATCCGCAAGGTAAACATTTGTGTCAAGCATAGTAGAGCAGTACGGCGTGCCGTTTACTATAAGCTGTCCGGCTTTTGCGAGTGCGACCGTGCCGCCGTTGCTCAGTTTAACTATTAGCACGTCGGGGCTTTCTTTTACCGTGTACACCTCGCCCGTAACGTCCTTGATATATTTGTAATACCCGTCAAAATCGCTCGCGGCGCCGATGTTCTTGTCAAGCGTAAAGCCGTCATCATACACGCTGAACTGCATATATATCACGCCGTTATAATACATCATACCAAGTGCATCGTGAACATATTCAAAGCTGTGTTCGGGAGCAGTGTTATCCTCCTCGTCAGCTGTTGATACAGTTTGGGAGCTTGCCGTTTCCGTATCATTACCGCTTTCGTGATTCGGTGTGCATTCGGCAGCCGAGGACGCATCATCTTCCTCCGAAGTGCTGATACTCTCACCGCCGGTATCGTCGTGGGGAGTATTGTCGGCAGCGGTAGATTCCGTTTTCTGATTCGAATTTGTTTCTTGACTGCTGCTTTTCTTCTCCGAAGAAGCAAACTCGGATACTGTATTTTCTTTGTAAGATACAGATGAATCGTTTGAAGAAGAATCATCTTTTATTTCGTTTTCGGATACAGACGACACAACGCTTTTCTCCGGTTCGGTCACCGGAACTTTGTTGTTATTCCCGATAATTCCCAACCGGAAAACTCCTGCCGCCGCAATGACCGCCATGCAAAGGGGCACGCTCATAATAGCGGCTTTCCTGATTTTTTGATGTTTGTTCTGCTTCTCTATCTCATATTCTTCAATCCTCGTCAGCACGTTTTGTGCCATTTCTTCATAAGTCTTCATAATCAAAGCCCTCCGTTTCAAGCTGTTTTCGTAAGTGTTTTCGGGCACGGGAGACGAGAGTTTCTATATTATGGACGCTCTTTTTCATCACAGCGGCGGCTTCTTTATTCGTCATACCCTCAAAGTAAGTAAGCCACAATACCTGACGGTAATCTGATTTGAGCTTATTCATAGCACTATGGAG
>CADBRK010000303.1 GCA_902797065.1 uncultured Ruminococcus sp. | reverse complement strand
ATTCTTCGGCTATTCGAGGATATCTTGTTTGTAAATCATTAAATCCTTTTAATAACTTTTGTCCTGCACAATAAGGACATCCTGTATTTCTGCCCGTTCTTGCATCAACAGTCATTTGATATTCATGTCCTAATGAACACACCCACCAAAACTTCTTTCCGCTTTTTACTGAAACCATTTCCGGAGTTATGGTTCCATTTCGATTGTCGCACCATTCTTTGGCAATATCCGGTCTTAAATTATAAAGAGAGTTTGCCTTTTTCGAACTGATATACATATCCATAATTGCTATGTTGTCATGATCAAGATCAATTCTATAGATTGGAGAATATTTAAATGTTTTTGATATTTCGTTAAGAATATACTCAATATTGTCATACTGATTATCACGCTCGTTGATCCATATAATATCCGGTAATTGTTGGATTTCTTCTTTTCGTCGGTATTCCTTAACTCTTATTATTTTTATTCCCTTCATTGCAAAGAAGTGGTCTTTTTCAAGTTCTTTATCTCTATTATTTTTACTGTGCCATCTATAGCCGTCATACTCTATACCAATTTTTATGTTTGGAATATAAATATCGATCTCTTTACCAAATAAAATTGCTCTATTCTCAGTATCAGTAAATTGTTGCCTTATATAAAAGAATATTGCCTGTTCAGGGAAAGAGCTTTGCTGTTCCTTAGCGCAGATAGGACAGCCTATTCCGTTAGCATTAGTTCGATTCTCAGGAGATGCCTGATAGCTATGACCGAAGGGACATATCCACCAATATTTCTTATGAGTTCCAGATAAAACCTCGGACGGTGTCAAGTCATTTTTCTGCATATCCCATTCCTGAGCAATTTTAGGAAAGAGAGTTTCTAAATCGTTAGTTCCTTGTAAAACAACTTTATTTGCACAAATCGGGCAGCCATTCCTTTCTTTCCCTTTGATAACTCTTGAATTCAACGAGGCTTTGTATTCATGACCATTTGGACATATCCACCAAACAACCTGTGACGTACCGGACAAGACATCACAAGGTCTTAAATCTCCATTTTTGGTCGGATGCCACTCATTAGCAACTTCCGGACATACTGTTTCTAAGTCATTAAAACCTTTCTGTAAACGTTTGTTTGCACAATAAGGGCAGCCTCTTTTTCTCCTGATGTTAGTTCTCATATTAACAATAGCTGAATATTCGTGTCCATATGGACATAACCACCACACGGTTTTATTTGAATGTTCTGCTACTTCACATGGAGAAAGTAAGCCGTTTTTAGTCGGATGCCATTCTGCCGCAATTTCGGGATTTTTTGTTTGTAAGTCATTAAAGCCCTGTAACACTTTTTGACCGGAACAATAAGGACACCCCAAAGTCGATCTCTGAGTCATTTTATTAAGAGACTCTTCCCATGTATGTCCGACTTTGCATTCCCACAAAACCTTTTTTGAATTGCCATAGCTGATTTCAGAAGGAGATATCGAATTATTTTTTGACCACTTTTCTAATACATCTTGACGATTATTTTGATCACACCACTCTTTTAGAGAAATCATAAAAACTCCCCTTTCTAAAATCTATTATATCAAATATATCAAAATTATTAGGATCAATCAATGTTTTGTATATATTAGAATTTTCGTATACTGCTTAGCCAATTTTCCTTCCACTAATGTATCCCTCTTTTTTAAGTCGCCCGCAAAGCTCAAATAATTCTCCATTCGAAAAAGCCAAATTAATAGTAGCTGTCGATCTCCGCGTCGCTGAGCTTTCTGCTTTATCTTTCCGTTGCTCTGTTCTCACAGACACTGCCCATACTTGACAAGGCAACGGCACGGCTTAATTTTTATGGCAGGAGATTTTAAAAGGTTCCCTATAGATCCACCACGATCTCGTCCCCGCTGTGCAGCGCTATAAGCTTATCCCCCATGATCTCCTTCATCATCTCAAACGCGGGAATACCGGTGCAGTGACCGCTGTAGAATACGGTGTTAAGCTGCGACAGCTCCTTTGCGGTCTGAACGATAACGGCTTTCTCCTCCTCGGTGTGATCGCCGTCACGCTTCATCATGTGAAATCCCGTTATGACATGATCGGGATATTCTCCGAACAGCTCAATGTATTTGTCAAGAATGTTGAGTATTCCGTTGTGAGCGCATCCGGACAGGAGTATATGCGTATCACCTTGTGTGACGACAAGGCATTGCTCATGAACGAAATCATCGGGTATCTTTTGCCCGTCTTTTTCACATAAAAGCCTGCGGTTGCCCGGTGGATAACACCGTCTGCCGGTAATGCCGGAAAACAGAAACAGTTCATCGTCGAGCCGCACGTCACCGTTTATCAGCTCGACATTCGGCAGGTCAAGAATAGCCTTGTCTATACCGATATAGCGCTCGCCGTTGAAGTGCGGCTGAGCTGCTGTGCTTTGCATGATTATCCGCGCGGTTTTGTTGAGCTTTGAAAGTGGCAGAATACCGCCGGAGTGATCGTAATGCCCGTGACTTAATATCACGGTATCTACCTCGGAAAGATCAATACCGAGCACTGATGCGTTTTTTACGGCAGCGTCCGACTGACCTGTATCAAGCAGCAGCTTGTGCTTATCCGTTTCAATGTAAATCGAAAGACCGTGCTCCGCAATGCAAGCTGTATTGCCGCAGGTGTTTTCAACAAGTGTTATGAGCTTCATATTTTTCGCCTCATTTGCTGTCTATTAAGCTGAAAATTCCGAAATAGTTCTTTGATGGTTTTGAATAATTCATATTGGGATCGCCGCTGAAGGATTGGTGCGTTTTCGGGAAATACAGACCCCATTCGTTAAAATTCTCGACGGCTTCGTTTATGATGAGCGTGCTTTCCTGCTCATCGATCACCTTATGCTCAAGCAAACGCTTTTCGGTAAGCTTAAAATCCTTAAATCCCATTTCCGTCAAGACATCTTCAAGTGATTTATCTTGTTCGATCGAATGCTTTACGCTGCTGAATTGAAACCAGCCGTAATCATTAAAATTGAAGAACTCGTTTTTTATACGTTTTTGCGTCGAATGCTCCTTTGCAAGAGCAATATAATCGACTCCGTTTTCATAATTATCTCCGACATTTTCAACAGCGTATGTCACAATATCGTATAACTCCTCCAGCTTCTCCGGCTCGCCGTAATAATTCCAGTATGCAACGGCGAAATCATTAACAAGCTGCTCCTCATCGACTACATGGATATCAACGCCCTTATTGTATCTCAACAAGCCGTGACCAAGCTCGTGCAGCACATTGTAATATTGGAAATACAGGCGAAATCTCTCCTCGGTGTTGTCCTCGCCCATCGCAGCCGTGACATTTGCTTTGTCGGTCTCATTCCAATCAGTCCATTCCGCGGTCGTGACAAAATACATTTTAGGTGAAAAGAAAAATCCCAACAGAAGCGGCACCATAATGATCGTCACAATTATGTCGCTCTTTGTCTTGAAAGGTTTAAACTCTATCTTGAGTCCCTTTTCTTTATCGTTTTGTTTTTCCATTTTATTTAGCTCCTCTCGTCCTGCAATACACACTCTCGCCTTTACTCGTCCGCCTGACCCCAGATATCGACCTCTATATTATCGCTGCCGCAATAAATCGGGCTTTCCTTTATATACATCGGTGTTTTGATATCCTTGCCGTTTGTATCGAGCGCACGATAAAAAACCGCCTCGTGTACGACAAAACCCATGTAAATATCGGCAATATAGTCGTCAGTCCCTGTCAGCGTATAAAACCTTCTTGAATCGTTATGGAAAGCTATGCACTCGCCTATCTCCCATGAGAGCAGAGGGCGCGTTTCACAGCCGTAATCCGCATACAGCCTGCCGTTGTACTCTATTGCCGTAAGCGTGATATCGGGGTACAGCTCCGACTGAAATTCCACAAACTCGGCAGGCACAGCCGTATCGGACATATCGTTAATTTTTCTGTCGCGCAGCGTCGCCTCGATCGACACGAACAGTACCGCGGCGACAATAATTCCTATGATTATTTTTTTCTTTGTCATATTACTTTTCCTTTGAAAAACGGACATCTTTTCCCTATACACTGATTGTTCCTCGGTGAGAAATCACAGTAAAATTCATCAAGCTCCATCTCGACATTCAGCTTCTCCTTTGTAAACTCCACAGCCTGAATGATAGATAAGTAAGAATCTCTTTTGCAGCATCTTGCGCCGCCTATCTGACCTATTGAGTTTAACGACCTTGAAGTCATTTGATTGGAAAGACCGAATTCAACATTTTTAAGCGGAGTCGAGCCGGTAACAATGGACATATATATTCCGCTGCTTATCGCGGCACCGCAAGCTCCCCAGAATCCGCAGGCGCCGCCCGGAACCTGCGAACCTCTGTTTTTCATCTCAGTCAAAGCCTTTTCCATGTCTATATTTCCACCTGCATTTTTATATGCGGTGAGAAGCGCAGAACCGACTATTACATGATGCTCCGGACCGTGCATATGACAAAACGGAAGCCGCATTATCTTATTTATGATCTCTATAGGATTCTTTGATGTTTCGGTAAGACAAATACCGAAAACACTGTCAATACCCTGCGTGTGACAGGCGTTGCAAACATAATGTCCGTTAACGCACCTCGTCTTGCTCATTTCTTTTTTGTGGCAGATGGAACATTCCATCTCTTTATCCTCCGTCAAATATTCAAGTGGTGCTTTGCATATCAAACATTCTTCTTTCATTTTTTGACCTCATTTCAAACCATATTCTTTATCTCATTTTTCCTTCTCACCGTTCATCCTGATCTCGTAAAACACCCGAAAGGTCTCCGGCTCGGTTTCGATATTCTCGCCTATTTTTTTGAGCGTTCTCTT
>CADBRK010000302.1 GCA_902797065.1 uncultured Ruminococcus sp. | reverse complement strand
GAAGGAGCTAAAGCTCCCCGACGTTTGTTGACGTCGTCGCTCGCTCCAATCAAGCGAGCTTGTTGGAGCTTAGCTCCTCGTTTAATAAAAAACACACTAAGCGGTGATAAACTGCTTGGTGTGTTTTTGTCTGCAAAAGAGATAAATCAAACCACCCGTGTTGATCGGGTGGTTTGTCGTTTCATTAAAGCTGTACGTTAAACAGGTTACGCATGTGATTGATAAGATCTTCCGATGTCGCATTTATGAGCGACGCTTCATTTATGCTGCTGAGCTGCTTCAATTCGGATTCAGCGTTGCCGGATTTTTCCTGCAGGTTATATCCTATAGTATATACCGGGATCTTTAATCCTCCGACTATCGGAGAGATCCTGTCGAGAGTATATCCGCAGTTCTGCTGACCGTCCGAGAGAACGAAGAGCATCATCTTGGCGTTGGGAATTTCTTCCTTTTTGTCGAGCATCATTTTCAGGGCGACAAGTACGGCGTCGTATGTTGCGGTATTGCCTTCTATGTCAAGATCTTTGACAGCGCCCGAAAAATATGCCCGCTGTTCGTCGTCGAATTCCTTTATCGGCAGGTTTATATGAACCGTGTCGGAGTAAGAAACAAGACCGATGTAATTATCCGAACTAATGTAAGAAGATGTAGAGAGAAGCGATTGTTTGAGAGAATTTATCGGTTCTCCTGCCATGCTTCCCGAAATATCAGCCACAAATACGGCTATGATCGGCTGACCGCCGTCTTTGTTTTTCTTCCAGATCTTCTGAGCGGCGAGATAGCCTGCGCCGTCAAGACCGTTGGGCTGGCTTACATAATCATCATGGAGATTAAAGCCTTTCTTTGTTGCAAGCGCCTGCGATTCGGTGCTCAGACAAAACTCTGTAAACAGCTTTGCGGCGTCCTGCTTTTCTTTTGAAACATAATCGAAAGTATATACGGGGTGATCGTGTCTTATGCCTGCGGGAGTATAAACATAGTCTTTAAGCTCGGGGGAGTTGTGATAAGCCTGTTCCTCCATTAACATGGCTTTGATGATTCCCTTGCTTGCCTGATCTCTCAGCACTCCTGTTGTGTACGCAACGGGCGGTGATTTCTTCTGGTAATCAAGCAGCTTCTGCTGAGCAGTATCTGACAGCGGATTATTGCTGTCGAATGCGTAAAGCATTCCGGTAAGTATATTCAGTCCCGTTGACGATGTGTACGGGTTTGTGTAAGCAAATGTGAGGTCTCCGGCGATAGATGCGTCGAGAACGTTTGCGAGAGTCACTTCGTTGTATTTTGCGATAAACTCATCGTATGTTTTCTTCTCCATAAGAACGCCCGCAGTGTTGCCGGCGATCCTGTCGGCAAGCTTTATTGTGCCTATTGACTTTGCCGAAAGCATTTCGCCCCATGCGTCGGAACTCGGACAATAAACGTCGGGTTTGTAGTCGCCTTCGGTCATGTATGTAATAACCTCGCCCGAGGTGATCTTGCGGATCGTCACGCTTACAGATTTGCCGTCTATCTGCTGATTGGAGCTGTTGAAATTCTTTGCGACTTCGTTCAGCCAGTCGTCGGGGGCGGCGGAGCTCATCTCTGTTGCGGCGGCAACCTCGATATTAATCGCGCCGTTACCCTGTACGGTGATCGGGAATGTCGAAATATCGGCAAGTGAAGAAGACGACGTCTCCGTGCTGTATATGTCGAGACGCGGAGAAATCTCGTTTACCTTGATGGTTGTGTTAAAAGCGTTTAGTTCCTTCACCGCTTCGTCATACGTGTATTCCGTGTTTGCGCCCGGCTGGTGTTTTGTACACCCCGAGAAGGCGCATAAAGCCATTGCAATTGCAAGAATGCCTGCGTTTATTCTGTTACGCTGTTTCATCTGTACCTCCTATTGAATCCTTCATAACCTTGAGCCATGCGTCAAGCTCGCTTCTGTCTTTGACGCCGCTGCGGTTATAGTTATTGATATACGTTACCGAGTATTTAAGCAGGGTAGAGACTGATTTCAGCTCCTCCTCGTTATCCTTCATGGATGAATCGATAACGTCATTGTCCAACTCCGAAATATCAGCGGTACTGTCTTCGACAAGTATACAGCAGTTGATGATATTCCTGAAATTCCTGCACATACGCTTCTCACTCTCACGCAGAACCTCGACGGTATCCTGCAGATAAATAGCGGCGTTTGCAGCAAGCAGACTCTTATGCCGCGCCTGAAAGCTGTCCATTTTGTCCATCTGCATAAGGCAGCTTTCGACAATATCACCGAGTGCCGGGTTATTCTTCCTGAGCTGTTCGAGACGTACCCTTGTCTTTTCGGGGTTAAGGCTGTCCTGAGCATACTCGGAGAATTGTCTGCGCTCCGATTCAAGTTCCGATTCGTGCAGTTTGTCTGAATTTTGTTTTTTGACCGAGTTCACAACGGCAGCGGTCGTACCGCCGGCGAGAGAAACTGCTCCCGTCCCCGCAATGACTCCCGATAATGCGGTCAGTGCGGTCACACCCTTGATGCCGATGGAGACGATCAGTGCAGGCGGAGCGGCAAGTCCCAGCGCAAGCCCCGCAATACCTCCTGCGGATACCACTGCGCCGCCGATCTGAAATATTCTATGCAGCTTGATAAGCGTCACCTCTTTTGTTCAGGTCATATTTTTATATTGAGAGAAAGCTCTTTGCGCGTCCGTTCGACTGCTTCTACAGTTTCGCTGCGGTAACGTGATTCCTGCTTTTCCGCTTTGAGATAATCCGACACCGCGCCTGTGATCTCACGGTTAACAAGCTCGATCGCAGACTCCCCGGAAGGTTCGTTCTGAGCTTGTCTAACGGCTTCGGCAAGCGACAGTCTGAGTCGGGACGCATGATCCCCGAGCATTGAGTTTGTCGCCGAATCGAGTGTTCCGAATGCTGCCGAGGCATTTTTGCTGCCGGACATCGCCGTTGACATCGCCGCCTTTTGTTTCCAGAGCGGTATCGTATTGACTATGCTGCTTTGCAGCTTGATAAGCAGATCCTCGTCGCTCCTTCGCAGCATAAGTATCTGCGGAGCAGACTGTAAACATATTGTACGCGTGAGCCTTAGCTGATGAAGCTGTTTTTCGAACTGTTCGCAGTTGCCCCTGAAGATATCGACATTCATAACGTCTTCGGGGTAGCCGTACATCTTTGCACGGCTTTCAAGAGCGGGAAGCTCGACATTCACAGCACGGTCAAGCGCCTGTTCACCGGCTTTTATGTACATCGTAAGAGTCTTGTACAGTTCCCAATTCTCCCGGTAAAGCTCACTTAGCATGAAAATATCCTTGCGAAGCGAAAGTTTATGCCCCTCAAGCTGCCTTTCGATACGATCGACAACGGCTTCCGCGTCCTCACGTCTGACGGTAACCCCTGCGGAACGGTCTGTGAACATTCCGAAGAAATCGGCTATCACGCCGCCCTTGTCGCTGCTGCCTTCGAGAGAGTCCAGCGCCGCAACAAGTTCGATCAGCAGATCTCCGATCTCGCCGGTACGCATGCTTCTGACACCGTCGAGAGTTTTTGCGGCTATCGAAGCCGACTGCTTCTGAACGGTTGCGCCGTAGCTTGCGGCTACATCCGTTTTGCAGAGATCAATGCGTGCGGAGAACTGCCTGACCTGCAGATTTTCTTCGGGTGTCAGTTCTTCGGCTTTTGCAAGAATGCTGTCCGGATCGCCGGATGAGCTGCGGCTGTCCGACGCTCCGTCAAGAACAAGCTTGATAGGAGGCATAGCGGTCAATCCTTTCATCATAATCAATAAAAATATTCTCATATTCTAATTAATTATATCATAG
>CADBRK010000301.1 GCA_902797065.1 uncultured Ruminococcus sp. | reverse complement strand
CTGCTCGGCGTTGAGGGCATGACGGACGAAATAATCGTCAATGCCGTTCTTGCAAGCGGCGCAGCCGTACTCGGGCAGGAGAACAACCGAAGAACGCACAGCGAAATTACAAAGCTTGATTTTTATAACGCAGGGCTGAGCGGCAGAGAAAACAGCGAATATATGAGAAAAACAGTTTTATCCGCGCTCGGGTTCCCGAAATATATGACCGCCAACACACTGCTTAACGCAGTGAACATGATATACGAAAAAGAAGAATTTTTTGATATACTGGAACAGATATTCTCGTTTGATTCGGAGGAACACGAAGATGGGCAGCAAGTCTTCACAAAAGAAAACCAAAAAGACTAAACTGAAACACCTCAACAGGTCGATGTACAGCGCAGTTTATGAAATATCGGGCAAGTACCCCAATAATACTGCTGTGGAATACCACGGCAGAAAAATCAGCTACAGAGAGTTTATGAACACTGTACTGAAATGCGCCGCTTCGCTGAAACAGCTTGGCATCAGGCAGAGTGACAGCGTCACGATATGTATGCCCAACGTTCCGCAGGCTATTGTTATGCTTTACGCCGTCAACAGGGTAGGAGCGGTCGCAAATATGATACATCCGAGTTCCGCAGAAAATGAGATAGAGTTCTATCTGCGCGACTCCGACAGCAAGGCATGCCTTACAACAGATGAACTGTTCCCGAAATTCAAAGCGTTTATCGAAAATGATACTCTCCCTCTGCTGATAACAACAGGCGTATCCGAAATGATGGGAACGCTGCGCAAACCCGTATATCACTTTACCGAGGGAAGATTCATAGACGTTATCCCTATGCACGAAAAAGTGATGGACTGGGAGGATTTCCTCAGAGAAGGCGAACACTACGGCGGCGACTACGCAGAAACAATAAAAAGCGATGATATTGCCGTGATTCTTTACAGCGGCGGAACATCCGGGCAGATAAAAGGAATAGGACTCACCAATCGTAATTTTAATTCTCTGGCAGAACAGTTTTTTGCAGTCAACACCGCATTTGCGCACGGTGACAAGGTTTTGTCTTCAATGGGTATATCTCACGGATACGGGCTGGGTATCGGGATTCATTCCGTTCTTGCGCTCGGCGGCAGATGTATTCTCACAACAAACGATTCAGCCGAAAGCTTTGCAAAGTGCATTAAGAACAGCAAGCCGAATTACATCGCGGCTGTTCCGAGTATGCTTGACAGACTGCTGAGAACTCCGCTGCTTGACAGCGTTAATCTGAAGTTCCTGAAGGGAGTTTTCTGCAGCAGCGACAAGCTGCCCGCCGAGCTTAAAAACCGATTCAATTACTTTCTGAAAGAAAGATACTCCGACGTCACCGTACGGGAGGGGTACGGAACAACGGAGTGCATTACAATAAGCTGCTTCACACCCGAGAACGAACAGCGCAAAGGCAGCATCGGAAAACCACTGCCCGACACACGCTATGCCATTGTAAAAACAGGCACTACGGACGAATGCGAATTCGGTGAATTCGGGGAGATATGTATATCGGGTCCCACGGTGATGAAATGCTATGTCAATAATTCCGTCGAGACAGCCGATATTTTACGAATACACCCCGACGGCAGGAGATGGCTGCACACGGGCGATCTCGGCAAGATGGACAGCGACGGGTATGTATATTTCGATCAGCGAATCAAAAGAATGATAATCACGAACGGGTATAATGTTTACCCCTCTCAGCTTGAAAGCGTCATCAACAAATGCCGATATGTTGAGCTGAACTGCGTCATAGGAGTACCCGACAGAAAAGAGGGACAGCGAGTAAAAGCTTTTGTTCAGCTAAAGAAGGAGTACGAAAAATCGGAAGATCTGAAAGAGCGCATCGCCCTCTACTGCAGGCAAAACATGAGCGATTATGCGATACCGAAAGAAATAGAGTTCGTTGACAGCTTCCCGAAAACATTCACGGGCAGAATAGCCTACAAAGAAATGATGAAGCTGGAGCAGCAGCGATTCGAGGAGGATATATAACATGGATAAAACAAACGTAATGAGGATCCTCGATCAGAAAAAGATCCCATACACGCCGCACAGTATAGGCGACAACACAAAACTCAGCGGCAAAGAGGTTGCCGAAGCTTTGGGCAAAGACCCCGATACGGTTTTCAAAACTCTTGTTACATCGGGCAAAACAGGCAATAAATACGTTTTTGTTATTCCGATAAACAAAGAGCTTGACTTAAAAAAAGCCGCGAAAGCCGTTTCCGAAAAATCTATCGAAATGCTCAAGCAAAAGGATCTGCTTCCGCTTACGGGATATGTTCACGGAGGCTGCTCCCCTATCGGAATGAAAAAATTCTTCACGACATGCATAGACATATCCGCCGAGGAAAAAGAGAAAATCTGCTTCAGCGCAGGAAAGATAGGGTTTCAGGTCGAACTTTCCCCGAAGGATATTCCAAAAGCGATCAGATTCAGATTTGCAGATCTGACTACAGAGTAAAGCAAAAGCTGCCCGAACAAGGCAGCTTTTTTTATTATGCAAGAGTATTTTTCAGAATTCCGATACCCTCGTCTATCTCTTCTTTTGTGATATTGAGCGGCGGCAGCATTCTCAGCTTTGTTTTTGCGGTGAGGATCAGCAGACCGTTTTCGGCGCACTTTGCGGCGATCTCCGAGGCTGTGAATCCGTCCTCAAGCGTAATGCCTATCATAAATCCGAGTCCCGACAGTTCCTTTACCTGCGGTATCTCTTTTAGCCTGCTCCTTACATACTCCGCCTTGGGAGATACTTCCTCAAGCAGTCCTCTGTCAAGCAGCTCGGTAAGTACGGCAGCACCGCCTGCGCATGACACGGGGTTGCCGCCGAATGTCGAACCGTGATCGCCGAATGACAGCACGCCTTCGGTTTTCTCGTTCATCAGCACTGCGCCGATCGGCAGTCCTCCGCCGAGACCCTTTGCCAGAGTCGTAACATCGGGCGTTACTCCGAACTGCGTACTTGTAAGCAGCGTGCCTGTTCTGCCGACACCCGTCTGTACCTCGTCAACGATAAAGAGAATATCCTTCTCCCTGCAGAAATCAGAAACAAACTTTACATACTCTTTATCTGCGGCGATAACTCCGCCCTCGCCCTGAACAAGCTCGATCATAACTGCGCAGACCGTTTCATCGTACGCAGCTTCAAGAGCCGCTTTGTCGTCGATAGGAACATACTTAAAGCCGCCCGTAAACGGATAGAAATTCTTATGGAAAACATCCTGCCCCGTGGCTTCAAGTGCGGCGACAGTCCTTCCGTGGAAAGAATTCTGTAGCGTAATGATATTCACACAGTCTTTGCCCTTGTTGTCGGCGCCGTATTTCCTTGCGATCTTGATCGCGCCCTCGTTTGCCTCTGCGCCCGAATTTGCAAAGAACACCTTGCTGTACCCCGTAGCTTTGCAGAGCTTTTCTGCAAGAACCGTATCGGGAACAGATACGAATATATTCGATGTATGCTGAAT
>CADBRK010000300.1 GCA_902797065.1 uncultured Ruminococcus sp. | reverse complement strand
TGCGCTGCGCTGCAACGGTATTCTTGATTTTTTCAAAGCGATAGTGTCCTGCAGCGACGTCGGCGAGGGCAAGTCTTCTCCTGCGGTGTATCACAAAGCGAGATCGTATCTCGGAACACCCGTTGAAACAACTGCAGTGTTCGAGGATTCGCCAAAAGCGCTTAACACGGTAAAGCAGGCGGGATATATCACAGTCGGAGTATACGACAAAGCACATTCCGAAATGTCATATGAAGATATTTGCGATGTTTGGCTTGGAAATGAATTTAAAATTGAGAAGATCACACAATTATTGTAATATGAAAGAATATGTTTTTTCTATTTTTATGACATATTCTTGAATTGTTAAACAATATATGATATTATTTATGTACCATCTGTATTATAAATCGGTGGTACATTTTTATTTTTTTTACGAAGATAGGCTTCCAAACCTAAATATACTAAAAGAGGAAATCAAAAATGGCTCGTAATGATGATTTTCCGTTAGCATTGCCGAAGGGAACGATACTTGCAGGGCAATACATCGTAAATGATGTGCTCGGACAGGGTGGCTTTGGAATTACGTATAAAGTACAGGATTACAAAACCTCAAAATTTTTTGCAATAAAAGAATACTTCCCCGATGTTTTTGCTTTCAGAAAAAGCAATATAGCTGCTCCCTATCCCGGCGAGCGTGCCGAGAATTTTGAGTACGGTAAAGCAAGATTTCTTGATGAAGCCAAAACGCTGGCTCAATTCATTGGCAACAAAGGAGTAGTTCGCATTTACAGCTACTTTGAAGAAAACAACACTGCGTACTTTGTAATGGACTTTGTCGAGGGTCAAAGCTTCGATCATTACATCAAAGAACACGGTGGGAAAATCTCTGTTAATGACGCGCAGAAAATACTTGTTCCGGTGATGGACGCGCTAACGGCAGTACATAGTCACGGAATAATTCACCGTGATGTAACTCCCGATAATATCTACATAAAGAATGACGGCAGCGTTATTCTGCTCGATTTCGGCGCAGCAAGGTACAGTCTCGGAGACAAGAGCAGAAGTCTTGATGTTATCCTAAAGCGCGGCTTTGCCCCCAAGGAACAGTATTCGATGAAAAGCAAACAGGGCCCGTTTACGGATGTTTACAGTCTGGGAGCTACATTTTATTTTGCAATAACCGGAAAACGTCCTCCCGATTCGGTAGACAGAGTGGACGAAGACGAGCTTATACCTCCCCGTGATCTTGGTGTGCCTATCTCAAAATCAAAAGAGAAAGCGATCCTGACTACGCTAAGCGTTCAGGCTGCCGAAAGATATAAAACCACAGCAGAATTCAAAGCGGCGCTTCTTAAAGACGAACAAAACACGAGTAACACTTATCAGCCGAAGAAATCGCCCGTACAACAGACGTCAAAAACCGCTCCGAAACAAAAATCGCAGCCAAATATCATTAGTTCTGTAAACATCAACTCCGAGTGTCCCGATACGGAAACGCTTCCGCCGGCGACCGAACCGCCAATATCGCTAAAGCCGAGGACATATTCTGCGCCCGTCGAAGCAAAACCCGCTGTTCCGCCGACAGAAAAAAAGCCCAAGAAGCATAAAAAGAAGAAAAAGTCAACAAAGCGTATCATTATTCCGATAGCCGGTTCATGTTTGGCGGTAATTCTGATTTCTACTATACTGATAATTGCTGCCGCAAGCAAAAGCACAACGGTTAAGAAGCAGGAAAATACCGACAGTCAGAGTACATCTTCAGAAGAAAGACAAGACACTTCACATCAATACTATCCGAAATTTGTCATCTCGTCCTTAGACAAAAAGAACACTTCTTCAGTCAAGCCATTAACAAAAGACTCTTCGTCAAATGATACTTCATCTATGAAGAAAAAACAACTGATGAAAAAGAAACACCCAAACTCGTAGATGAGGGCAGCTGCGGAAAAGACGGAGACAATGTCAAGTGGGCTTTATACGATGATAATACGCTGTATATTTACGGTCAGGGTGAGATGGAAAACTACACAGATTCTCATCCCAAATTTACGGAGTATGATGATGTAATTACAAATGTGATAATAGAAGACGGCGTAACCTGCATTGGAAATTATGTGTTCTATTATTGCCAAAGCTTAACGAGCATTGATATTCCCGGAAGCGTAACAAGCATTGGAGAATGCTTCAATATAGGGTGCGACAGTTTGACTGATATTCGGGTTGATGGAAATAATAAAAAATACTCCTCAATAGACGGGATTCTATTTGACAAAGAAAAAACGGTATTAATTCAATATCCACAAGGAAAGCCGGATACGAAATACCGCATCCCAAGCGGTGTAAAAAGTATCGGAGATTATGCTTTTTTTAATTGCACTAATTTATCTTTGATCACTCCGCCGGACAGTGTTACAAGCATCGGAAATTGTGCGTTCTATAATTGTACAAGTTTATCGGCGATGGTTTTACGTAACAATTTAACAAGCATTGGAAACGGTGCGTTTTATCAATGCACAAGGTTAACAGCCATTTCTATCCCCGATAGTGTAAAATCTATCGGAAATAACGCTTTCAACGGATGCACAAGCTTAAATCTCATAACTATCCCAAACAATGTAACAAGCATCGGAAAGAACACTTTTTCTAATTGCACAAGCTTATCAAGCATCGATATTCCGGAGAATGTAAAAAGCATCGGAGACGGAGCATTTATGTATTCGGACGCATTGACTGACATTAAGCTGCCCAAAAGCTTAACGATTATCGGTAAGTCTGCGTTTTATGGTTGTGACAATATCAAAGATGTTTATTACTCCGGAACAGAAGAACAGTGGAAAAAAATTGATATACGTGATTATAACACCAAACTGATCTATGCCGAAATACACTATAATTCAGATATGCCGTAAGACACAAACCACGGAGGAAAGATCATGAATACTGCAGACAATACCAAGCCGAAAGAAGAAGCACTGCCGGAAAACGAAATCCCGCAATCAGCCGATAAGGTATCGGAATGCAGCAGCGTAACCACAAATAAAAAAAGGACAAAAAACCGTATTGTCTTAACGATAGTATCGCTCTGTTTTGTGTTGACACTGGTTTTACTGGCATACTTCGCAGAAAACAACACCGGACATCAGGGTAATACAGCGTCTGAGCCAAAAACAAGCAAATCAACCGAAAAAGATAACGGCTTATACGAAAATGATCTTGTCGAGTCTGTGATTCCCACACGTTCTCACAAAGACGAAACCACTGCGATGATCGACAGCGGCAATTGCGGAAAAAACGAAGATAACATAAAATGGGAATTATACGAAAGCGGTACGCTGTATATTTACGGTCAGGGTGAAATGAATGATTATCATTTTGATTATGACAGTGACTTTAATGTATATATACCCGATTATTACCACTACTCAGACGAAATCACCGATGCAGTCATCGAAGACGGAGTAACATATATCGGTATTTATGCATTGAACGGCTGCAAAAGTTTAGAAACCATTGAGATACCCCAAAGTGTTACAGGTATCGGAGCCGCTGCATTTTCTTACTGCACTAAACTGAAAAACATAACGCTCCCGGAGGGGATCACGAGAATTGAAATCGATACTTTCAGAGAGTGCAGCAGCTTGCCGAAGATAACGATTCCCAACAGTGTTACGAGTATAGGATCGAGCGCATTTGAAGGGTGCAGGAGTTTAAAGAGCATTGCAATACCCGAAAGTGTTACGGCGATCGGCGAGAAAACATTTTATTCTTGTTCCGGCTTAAAGAGTATAACAGCAGATGATAATAATCCATACTTTTCTTCTCGGGATAATGTTTTGTTTGACAAGGATAAAACCGTATTGCTGCTGTACCCGTCCAAAAAGCAAGATGAAACATATATTATTCCGGAAGGAGTTTCTATAATTGGGAAGAATGCATTTTATGACTGTACATATCTGACAAACGTAGAGTTTCCGGAAAGTCTGACAACCATAAGTGATATGGCGTTCTGTTACTGCAACGGCTTAACAAGCGTAGAGATCCCGGAAAACGTTAGCAGTATCGGTTGCTGGTCGTTTTCAGCTTGCTCGGGTCTGACAAGTATTAATGTGAATAACAGCAATATGTATTACTCATCACAGGACGGAGTATTATACGATAAACATAAGACTCTTTTGGTACACTATCCGCGAAAAAAGCAGGATGAAAGCTATACGATACCCGACAGTGTAACAATTATAGGCAGTGTAGCATTTTATTATCCCGATGAAAACTTGAGGAAAATCGAAATACCCGAAAGCGTCAAAACCATCCGGGGAACAGCATTCTGCGATTACCACGGTGAGATATATTATAACGGCTCCCGTGAACAATGGCAGAAAATAAGTATAATTGATCCCAACAGCGAGCTGCTAAATACCCCAAAACATTACACCTCGGACATAACAGAATAATACACACTCCCCGATTCGCTTTTTAGAGAGATCGGGGAGTATCTGTTTTTGTAATGCACTGCAAATGCCTGTTTTTGTCAAATCGTAAGAATCCTTGAAAAAAGTTGCATAGTTGTATACAATTCGGGTTCTTTTCGGGGGGATTAGTGAGGGGTCGGGAAGCCCCGACGGGCAATCCGCACACAAACTTTATTGAAAATCAAAAATATAGCCTGCGTCTGACGAATTAGGAATTAGGAATGAGGAATTATGACGCGAGCTTTGAAGCAAGAAAATCAATAACCGAGTACGCGGAATACCTGCAGGCGTTC
>CADBRK010000299.1 GCA_902797065.1 uncultured Ruminococcus sp. | reverse complement strand
CAGCAGAGTTTAACGGTACAAATTATTCGAGTTATTCCAAAACAGCAGGCGGCGAGTATATGTACGTTTGCCGTGTGGATAATACGCTGATATATCTGCGTGTTGCATCGGATTATAAAGAGTCGGCTGTTTCTCTGGTTAAAGCGATCGGATATTGATCTTTTGAGCGCGCCCTAAAAAACAAAAGTCCCGAAAAGCCAACGGTAATGCGGCTTTTCGGGATACTTTTATCTCCAAGTTTCAACAGTGACATTAAAATCATTATCAAGCAAAAATTTACCTGCCACACTGTAACACGATGAACCATAATCCATAAAGTCTGTATGAGTCTTGATGTTATTATAAGCATCATAATCAGCCATATAATACACATCGCAAATGCATGCAAAACGATTATCAATACATTTCTGTTCCATTTTTTTCAGTTCATTTTCTTTATCCGAATCAGAATCGGAATGATCGGTCGGCAGAAGAACCTCAAACCAGATATTAGAGCCTCTTTTTGCGCAAAACTCTTCAAAAGAGGTCGTACCGTCAAACTCATCGGGCTGCACATCGGAACCATCGACATCACACACAACCCTGCATTCACCATACACTTCCGAGGCAAATTGTTCTGCGGCTGCCTTCGTTTGCTCGTGATATTTCACACAAAGGAAATTGTCGTGAAACACAAGCTGTTTGCCGCCGTTCAGACGTTCTTCCATAACCAGGATCTTTTTCCCCGGGTATTCGGAGCACTGCACATAGATCTCCAGGACAGATGTCGTCACTTCGTTGATACCGTTGTCGTCAATGAGCGTAAAATCTATACCATACTTATCTTCCATATAAGAAATGCAGTCCTTTGTAGACATTCTGTTTCTTCTCATGCAACCTGTCATGCCGGTTATCAGTATGACGCAGCTTAATGCTGCCGCTCCCAAAAACTTTATTATCCGTCGGTCTTTCATAAATACAAAACATCCCTTTCGTTTAATCGAAATAAAAGTTATTTTTTATTTATTGTACTCTGTTAAGCTGTATTTGTCAACTTGCCGTATGATAAGACCAATATAGAAAAAACAACTCAAAACCTGTGCGGAAGAACGCCGGTACTTTTACCGAATTACGACACGACCTAATAATACTTCGGAAATCCTTGACATTATTACTTGATTATTTTATAATAAAAGTGTACAACATGACGATTGCAAGAGGTTTGATTATGAAATTTAAAAAAATATTATCCGTTATGCTCGGCGTGTTACTGCTTTGTTCGTTTGTTACTCTGTCGGTTCAGGCTTCTGAGATCGACAGGAGTACCACGGGTGCGGCAACCGAAAAAGCAAGCAGTGACCCGCTTACGTCCGGTTATTATGAATATGAAATCAACGACGACGGTACCGTTACTATCACATTGTATACAGGCAGAGAATATGAGGTGGTTATTCCCGATTCGATAGACGGTAAAAAGGTGACTGCTCTCGGGAATCGCGCATTCTACGGCTGTGTGAGGATCATGGACTTAACGATACCCGACGGTGTGACAAGTATCGGAGAAATGACATTTCTGGATTGTACAAACATAGAAAGACTGAATATTCCCGACGGCGTAACAAGTATTGGTTATGGCGCATTTACCAATTGCTCACACTTAGTGGACTTAACAGTACCGGGCAGTGTGACAGATATTCCTTACAATGCGTTTGCCTATTGCATGGGGTTAGAGACTGTAACGATACTCCCGGGTGCAACGCTTATTGGTGAAGCTCAATTCCGGTGCTGTGTGAAATTACGAGATGTAACTATACCTGTCACGGTGACAAATATCAAGGAGGGTGCATTCAGCGACTGTCACAGCTTGTCGGATGTATACTTCGGAGGAACGGAGGAGCAATGGAAGAATATTACAATAGAAACAGATAATGATCCTTTGCTGAATGCCAACATACATTTTAACTCCGGAACCGGAAAGCCGCAGAGAAAATTGGGAGACGTCGACGGCGACGGTAAAGTTTCGGCTAAAGACAGCATGCTGATACAGCGTTATGTTATAAACCTTAAGCAGCTTGATGATGTTCAGCTTTTTGTTGCGGAAGTAAACGGCGACAATAAAGTCACGGCAAAAGATGCGCTTGAAATTTTAAGATATACGATCAATATGTCAAATAATGATAAAATAGGGCAAAACGTGGATATAGCATAATAATATGGGGCAGATAAAATAGGTTCGCCCTTTAGTGCCAAGAGAGGAAATGAATAACAAGCAGCCGTTCCGTTTGGGGCGGCTTTTTTTGTTTGCAAGATCGATTATGCTTTTGTATAATTTCCTTGTGCAATCACAATATATATGGTATAATATACCTAAAATATCCGCTTCGTTTCCGTTGCGGAAAACTGTACAGACAGGAGGAATTACATGGAAAAAAGAATTTATGACGCCGTGATAATCGGCGCAGGCGTGATCGGGTGCGCCGCAGCAAGGGAGCTTTCACGGTATGATCTCGACGTTGCCGTGCTGGAGCGTGAGAGCGACGTCTGCGAGGGTACGAGCAAAGCCAACAGCGCGATAATTCATGCGGGTTTCGACGCCGTACCCGGCACTATGAAAGCGCGCTTCAACGTAGAAGGCAACAAGCTGATGGACAGCATTTCGGAGGAGCTCGACATTCCCTTTAAAAGGAACGGCGCAATGGTTGTATGCTGGCAGGAGAGCGAAACAGAACAGCTCAAAAAGCTTTATGACAGAGGTAT
>CADBRK010000298.1 GCA_902797065.1 uncultured Ruminococcus sp. | reverse complement strand
CACCCTGTTCGGGTTTGCGTTAGCTGTCGGTGCTGCGGGCTGTACCCTGTTCGGGTTTGCATTAGCTGTCGGTGCTGAGGGCTGTACCCTGTTCGGAGCTGCAGGTTTTGTCAGAACCGGATTAACCGGAGCAGGTGCGGGAGCCGGAGCTGCCTGTTCAATGCTCTGAACCGAAAGCTCTTCGTCGGCTCTCTCTATCTTATAATCGTATACCTTTCCCGCGGAATCGTTAATTATCTCTACGATAAAATTCTGGGGCGCTCTTTTGCGGTTTTTCCACATATTGACCTCACGCTGATCAACCGGAGCCATAAAGCCGTCGATAACCTTAAAGGTCCTGCCGGCTCTTTTATCATTGTAGATCTTGAAAAACTCTGTTTCAAGCATCAGAGTATAGGTATCCGACTCGGCAAAAGCTATACGGCTTGTTTTCTCGCTGTCGGGTATTGTGGTCGTTCTGGTCTGTCTTGCGGGAGAATATCCGCTGCCTCTCTGCTGACCCTGATTCTGCGCTGCTCTCGGAGCACCATTGGGAATTCTGTTGCCTGCGGGAGCCGCCTTCTGCGGAACTCTGTTGGGATTTGCAGCAGTGGGGACATTAGCCACGGAAGGTATATTATCATTCTTGGAAATAGAATAATCGCTGATCGCACCCGATGCGTCACGCACTTCATCAACGGTATACGCTCTCGGATTTCTCTGGAGGTTTCTCCACATATTCACTTCACGCTGTTCCACGGGAACAACATAGCCGTTAATAACTTTGAATGTTCTTCCGGCTCTCGGATCGTTGTAAATCGGGAAAAACTCGGTCTCTACCAGCAATTTCATGCCTTCTGTAAGCTCAAATTTAACTCTGTCATTTGCGGGTTTTGTACCATTATTGGACTCAAACATATAAGAATCACTCCTTCATTAAAAATTTTACTATATTTTAGCTTATTTTTCAATAGATTTTACAATTTTTTTGTTCCCTTTTTAGATTTTTTTCATATTTACAAAAATATCATTTCTAATTTATGCAATATTTTTTTGATTTGGTACTTTACTACAAATATACAAAAAAAAATCTGTCAATCATCACATCTTAAACTTTATTTTTGTTTTACTGTTGATATGCGTGATTTGCTCTGCTATAATTTAAATACAACCCATCTTCAAATCGAGGTCCGATATAATGAACAGATTCAAAAAAACATTCAGCATAATAATGATCACAGCCCTGACGGCACTGTCTTTGGCAGGCTGCGAAAAGGACGCGCCTCACCCGGAGGATCAGATCATAAATTTCATCATAGAAAGCGAACCGCTCACTCTTGATCCGCAGATAGCCGACGACTATTCTTCAAAGGTTCTTATAGCAAATTTATTCGAAGGTCTTGTAAAGTGCAGTTCGGACGGAACCGTCACGCCGGGCATTGCCGAAAGCTGGGATATATCCGACGACGGTCTTGAATACACGTTCCATCTTGCAAAGGATTCCGGATGGAGCAACGGCGATAAGCTCACCTCGCAGGATTATATTTTCGGGATAACACGATCGCTTTCACCCGAAACCCGTGCGGACAACGTATCCGATCTGTTCCCGATAAAAAACGCCGTGCCGTATTATAAAGGCGCGGACGTCGAACTCGGTCTATCCGCACCCGACGAGAACACACTTACCATAGAGCTTGAATACCCTACCGACGGTATTCTGTATGCCTTGTCGGAAAACATCGCCATGCCCTGCAGCGAGATTTTTTTCAATTCCGCAAAAGGCAAGTACGGCAAAGACGCGGAGCTGATAATCACAAACGGGCCTTTCGCCATACGTGAACCTTACGGCTGGGATCACGATAAATATATATATATCAGGCGCAGCGAAAATTACAAGGGCGCAAACAAAGCCGTACCTTTAGGCGTGAATTTTACTATAGCGCAGAAACCTAAGAACCCCGTCGAAGCTGTCAGAAACAACGAGACAGATCTCTGCGAGATATACGGCGCAGATCTGAAAGCGGCGGAAGAGAACGGTCTCAGCGTTACGGCCACATCGAATACCTTATGGGGAATATGCTTTAACACTTCTATCCCCGCATTCAAGAACGCAAAGCTGCGTGTTTCCATGCTCGGCACTCTGAACCGAAATACCGTGCTTGAAGACGCGCCGTCATCATACGTGAGGACAACGCAGCTCATAGGCAGCGGCGTAATGTTTGCAGGCATCAACTATCGTGATACCGCAGGCGAGTACACACTGGAAAAAGAAGACAACGCGTCTGCTATGTTTGAAAAGGCGGCGCAGGAATTAGCCGACAACAACATTGAGTTAAAAAGCTCCTATACTGTGATCTGCCTTGAAGATGAATCGTCATCGAAAATGGCAACACACATGATCGAAGCATGGAACGCTAT
>CADBRK010000297.1 GCA_902797065.1 uncultured Ruminococcus sp. | reverse complement strand
GGTTGCCGCATTGTTGTTGATCTCGGTTATATTTGAAAAGTTTGATAAAAGCAAAAACAGTAATGATTAAACGGAGGATAGTATTATGAAGACAAACTATAAAAAAATTGCATTAGGTGTTGCCGCTATAGCGGTATGCGCATTGGGTATCGGTTCTACGGTTTCGTTCCTGACAACGAAAACCGAAGAAAAAATCAACACTTTTACTTTTTCTTCTACAGCAATCAGCGCAGAACTTTTAGAGCCTGCATGGGACGGTATAAAGGATTATATAGAAATAAACGGCACCAAATATCCCGTGTATGATTATATAGATGATGATTCTGATCCGAATACCCCTTCGGTACCTGTTTTCGGATATAAAAACGGTGATTCTCAATTCCCTGTTACAGATGCTGCCGTGTTAGACGATACAGTTACTGCCGATTCATCAAAGACATACGGTATGGACGAAGCAAAAGGAATGATTCCGGGCAAGACTGCCGATAAGGATCCTATCGTCAGAAACAGCTGTGATGAAGACGAATGGGTAGCATTAAAGCTTACATTTGTCTATAGCGGTACTGCAAACAAACTCAGTGCTGCCGATCTGGCAAAAGTCAGCGATATTATTACCCTGGATTATAATACCGAGGATTGGGAGCTTATCACAGATGATGACGGCGCTATGGTGTATTACTATAAAAATAAGCTTGCCCCCGGTACAGATACATCAGCTATCTTCAGCAAAGTTTCAGTTTCCTACAGCGCTACAAACGAGCAGATCAAAGTGCTTGAAGATATGGGCGGATTTTCTCTCAGAATACAAGGCTTTGCTGCACAGACAGGAGACGGACTTGCAACATACGACGAATTCAAGGCAAGCTCATCTATTGTAACATTTGAAGATTAATAAAATACAGTGATCGGAGGTCTTAATTCATGAAAAAGAAGAAGCTTTACATAGGTATTATCAGCGTATGCGTTGTTTGCGCAGTTGTTATCGGTACGACTCTTGCTTTTCTGACTGACAGCGAGAAGGTTGTTAACACATTCACAGTAGGTGATTTTGATATTACTCTGACAGAACCGCACTGGAATGACGGTAAACCCGATGATCCCAAAACTCCCGATACAGACGAGTCTGTCCCCGGGGACGGTTCTAATCTTACTCCGGGTTCAACAAAAATAAAAGACCCGATCGTTACCGCAGCTATCAACAGCGGTTATATAAGATACGTTGTAACGATCATAGATAAGAACACCACTATCACTGATCCCGAGAATCCCGGAAAAACGATAGATAATCCAAACTATGATAAGATTATTACAGATAAAGAACGTCTTGATCTGATTCTCGGTACTCTTTATTATGACGATACGTACAATGCGGCGGCAACTCCTCCTACATCAAAGCTTTTGCCCGATACAAGGTACTCAAAAGATTTTCTTTCGTCGTTTGATTCTTACAATACGAAAGAGTTTACACAAGATCAGAAGCTTAGCCGTGACGGAAAATACTATTATAACAGAATGACAGTCCTTAAAGAAGGAGAGTCGTGCGTACTCTTTACAAATGTTGCAGTTCCGGAAGAATACACAAGCGAAATGCTCAAAAAAATGGGAAGCTATCAGATCGTGATTCATGCAGACGGCATTCAGAGCGAAAACTTTAAATCTGCTGACGAAGCATTTGCCGTTCTTAACGATGAACTTTCCGAATCTAAGCCTGCAAATGATTAATCGTGTTACTATTCAAACAAATGATCGGAATGATAGACTATTTAAAATAAGGGGGTGATCGTCTGATGAAAAAAACGTATTTCAGGATTATTTCAACATTACTTCTTTCAGTTTTGTTTATAATGTCTGTGGGTATGACTCTGGCAGCGTGGAAAATCAATACGCCCGCATTGAATATCATTTCAATGGGTGAAGTAAGGGGAAAAATAATCGAGGTCTACGAAAAGGGTCAGACCGTATATCCCGGTTCCGAGGTAAACAAAGAAGTCAGGGTCAAGAACAGAGGGCAGCGCGGATGTTTTCGCAAGAGTAAAAATAGAAAAAGCATGGGGCGATCAGCGTGATACCGACGGTTCCCTTATTAAAGACGAAAGTCTCGGTTCGGAAAACATTATTATCAATTATAATAAAACAAATTGGTACTATAATGAAAAAGACGGCTATTATTATTATCTCGGTTTAATTAAACCCAATAACACCACAGAGCCGCTTTTCGAGAGCTTTTTGGTGGACGGTAAAACAACGGATAAAAAGTATAACAATAAACAAGCAGATATTACGGTATCTATGGATCTTGTTCAGGCAGCAGGAAACGGATTGTCGTATTGGTCAATGACTGCGAGCGAGCTGGGAGTAGTTTATGATGCCGATACAAAATCATCTAAGGCCACATCGGTAAGCTTTGAATCACCGACAACAGGCTTCAGCTTTAAAGCCGAAAATACTGATCTTTTTGCAAACTTTAAGAATCTTATGCCCGGAGAAAGCCGAAATCAGGTTATTGAAGTTTCAAATAACCATACCGAACAAGTACCGATCTATCTGTATGCCAAAGTTACCGAGCAGAGCGGAAGCAAAGAAGAAAAAGAACTTATTGACAAATTGCTGAAAAAGTATGCTGTTATTTCAATAACAGACGAAAAAGGCAAAGAAATATACAAAGGACCGATCTGGGGTAATCTTGATGTGAAAGAATCATCCGATCAGCCTACGATGAAAAACGCTTACCATCTGGGTGATTTTGCCCCCTCGGAAACAAAAAAACTCAATGTAAGCTTATATGTCGATTCACAGACGGATAATCATTACAGATCTCTGCTCGGAAAAGTAAACTGGGTTTTTGCTGCCGAAGGAACAGAAACCGATCTTAACGAGACTGTAAAAACAGGCGTTATTTTAAATACGGTTATGTATGTTGGTATTGCTGCAGTTTCACTGTCTCTTATTCTGATTTTGAATAAGAAGCAGAAAATCCATAGCTGATTATTTATTGCAGATTATAAATCCAACTAATTATTGCTTTTATTTATTCTGCACAACAAGGAGGAATTATATGAGCGTGACAGCACATAAAACTAAGATATTTAAAAAATCGCTCAGAGCATTGTGCGCATTTATGGCTGTTGTTATGCTTTTTTGTATGCTTGATATTTCTGCTGTTATATCATCGGCGCTTGATAACGGCGGTTTTTCTCTGAAACTGCGATGGAGCGGAAACGGTCAGGACTCGTCGGAATTCGGGTATTATTCCGACTCCGATGAGTCAAGACTTATCAGGTTGAGAGTTTCTTATTCGAACGAAGAAACTCAAAACTCCTACGACAGCGGAGAGATCGTTATATCGGTTCCGGGAATACGCTCCTGTATCCGCTCGGGTGACAGTTATATCCCTGTGGCTATAGCAGCCGATAAATCTGCAGAGACAAACAAGGTATATGATTTTAGCTATACCTACAGTGCAGTAAACGATCAGTTTACGTTTACCAATAATAATTTTGTAGATAAATCTGCAGTTTTCAAAGGATCCTTTGAGATCATCTGGATTGTACCTTCAAGAGTATCTAAGGATAATGCGAGCAAGACTCTGAAAGCTCAGCTTATCACTTCATACAATGAAAGTACACAGAGCAACAGTATTCTTTATTCACAGAGCAGATTGGAAGATCAGTATTCCCTGGAGCTCAGAAGTTCGCG
>CADBRK010000296.1 GCA_902797065.1 uncultured Ruminococcus sp. | reverse complement strand
GAGGTAGTAACGGGGCTTCCGGATACAGAGCACGACACGCCTGTCGGAATTTACAGCATTATTTACAAGGAGCAGAATGCTACCCTCACCGGAGACGATTACGTTACTCAGGTGGCATACTGGATGGTTTTCACTTATGACATAGGCTTCCATGATGCAGACTGGCAGGATGCGTTCGGTGAGGGAATATATGAATACAACGGGTCACACGGCTGTGTTAATCTTCCGGTAGAAGCAGCAGCGGAGCTTTTTGATCTGGTCTATCCCGGTATGCCTGTTTTTGTATATTGATTATTTAAAAAAATTAACAAAAACTATTGACTAACGGAAAATATTGTTGTATAATCATCATGCAGATATGTTTCGGCTGTCTGTTAAAGGCACACACAGCAATTATCTTTCCGATTGGAGTCGAGATACCCTGCAAAGGTGTATTTTGATTATTTTGTGCCTTGTTTTAAAAATCAACAACTGCCGCATAAGCGTATTGCTTTCGGACAGTTGTTTTTTTGTACTTGTAAAGGGAGGTAATGATATGATACAAGAATTAAAAAACGAATCGAACCTTACATATACCGAAAACGGCGCGGTAACTTTCAGAAGCACATCTTCGAATTGCCTGGACTTTTTTGCGATGGCCGGGGGAATGCGTATGAATCCCGCTGAGAGAATAATAAACCATTTTATTCAGGCATATGTCGAAGACCCCGACATGGCAATGAAGCTGCTGTTCTATATCAGAGATATTCGGGGCGGTATGGGCGAGAGAAGAATATTCAGGCTGTGCCTCAGATGGCTTGCAGTTTATCACAAAGAGTCTGTCATCAAAAATATTCGCCGTATTCCCGAATTCGGACGCTATGACGATCTGCTTGTTCTCATGGGTACACCCTGCGAAGACGAAGCTGTCGCTTTGATTCAAAAACAGCTTGACGAAGATATAGCCTGTATGAAGGATAACAAGCCGATTAGTTTGCTCGGGAAGTGGCTGCCTTCGATAAACGCATCTAACAGTAAAACAAGGAAAGCCGCTATTCTGATGGCACACGGATTACACATGTCAAACGCAGAGTACAGAAAGACCTTATCGGCTTTGCGTAAATATATCGGAATAATTGAGAATAACCTGAGAGAGAAAGATTACTCGTTCGATTATTCCGAAGTGTCATCAAAAGCATTATTCAGATACAGTACAGCTTTCTTGCGGAATGATGAAGCAAGGTATCTCGATTTTTTGAATCGGGTCAAGAAGGGCGAAGCAAAAATGAATACATCAACGCTTGCGCCGTATGAGATAATTCATCCGATCATTTCAAATAGCTCGTTGTTCTATTATAATACGCAGCCGCTTGACGAGAACATTGCGGCTTCTTTGAACACAACATGGAACGCACAGGAGGATTTCACCGATAACTCCAACTCACTTGTTGTTGTCGACGGTTCGGGATCAATGTACGGTTCGTGGAACGGTGAGCCTATGCCGATCGAGGTTGCGCTCTCTCTGGGGATATATTTCGCCGAGCGTAACAAAGGTGAATTCAAGGATCATTTTATAACATTCTCTCATTCTCCCCGTCTTATTGAGATCAAGGGAAAGACCATTGTCGAAAAAGTAGAGTATTGTATGTCATACAACGAAATGGCAAATACAAACATTGCGGCGGTGTTTGACATTATACTCAAAACCGCAGTTAAAAACAATATTCCCCATGACGAGATGCCTGCGGTCATCTATATAGTTTCCGACATGGAGTTTGATGTTTGTGCCGATGACGCAGACATAACTAATTTTGAACATGCAAAGAGATCCTTTGAAGAATACGGCTATTCTCTCCCGCAGATAGTATTCTGGAACGTGCGCAGCAGACATGACAACGTACCCGTTAAAAGCAACGAACAAGGCGTGATCCTTGTAAGCGGCTGTTCTCCGAGGGTGTTCTCCATGGTGAAGGAGAAAAACTACGACCCGTATTCATTTATGCTCGAAGCACTGAATAATGAACGATACAGCAGTATAACTGCGTAAAAATACAAACAGAGTTTCTTTAACCGGGACTCTGTTTTATTTTTTTGTATGAAGAAAAAAACAGACGAATCGCTGCGATTCGCCTGTTCTGTATTAATTATATATTACTCTGCGAGTCTTGCCTTCAAGCCATTAAGCTCATCTGTAAGCTCCTGCGGGAGTCTGTCGCCGAAGATCTTATAGTAATTCTCGATCTCCTCAGCTTCAGCTGTCCATCTGTCCTTATCAACAACAAGGATCTTCTTGAGTGTTTCGATGTCGATATCGAGTCCTTCAAGATTAATATCCTCGGGATTCGGAACATAGCCGATAGGTGTTTCCTGCGCGTTTGCTGTACCCTCGCATCTCTTGAGGATCCATTCGAGGACACGGAAGTTGTCACCGAAACCCGGCCACATGAAGTTGCCGTTCTCGTCAAGACGGAACCAGTTTACGTTGAAGATCTTCGGAGCTTTATCGCCAAGGATTTCGCCCATCTCGATCCAGTGCTTGAAGTAATCGCCCATGTGATAACCGCAGAACGGAAGCATAGCCATAGGATCGTGTCTGAGCTGACCAACTGCTCCTGTAGCGGCAGCTGTTGTCTCCGAAGCCATGATCGAACCTACGAATACACCGTTGTTCCAGTTCCTCGACTGATATACGAGTGGAGTGG
>CADBRK010000295.1 GCA_902797065.1 uncultured Ruminococcus sp. | reverse complement strand
CAGCACTGCGGGGTGGTGTGAATCATAAAATGGATCAAGCTTCGGGTTCTGACGGTCTATCGCAAGTGTATATTGTGTAAGATCATTCGTGCCTATCGAGAAGAAATCGACCTCCTCGGCAAGCTCCTCGGCTATCATTACGGCAGCAGGAGTTTCGATCATGATGCCGATCTCCGTATCGCCGACCTTTACGCCCTCGTTTTCAAGCTCACGGCGGCACTCTTCAAGAACTTCTTTGGCATCTTTGACCTCTCTGACAGATATTATCATGGGGAACATTATGCTGATATTGCCGAAAGCGGACGCACGCAGAAGCGCCCGAAGCTGCGCCTTGAATATATCATGGCGTGTAAGGCAAATGCGTATCGCACGGTATCCAAGTGCAGGATTATCTTCCTTTGGAAGATCAAAGTAAGCTGCCTGCTTATCGGCACCAATGTCGAGCGTGCGGATAATAACCTTTTTGCCGCCCATCATCTCTGCGACTTTCTTATAGATAGCGAACTGCTCATCCTCTGTCGGGAACGTCTCGGAATTAAGGTAAATGAATTCCGAACGGAAAAGACCAATACCTCCCGCATCGTTTTGCAGAACCATACCAACGTCGGAAGCATTTCCGATATTTGCGTATACGTTAATCTCCGTACCATCGAGCGTCACGTTAGGCTTCTCTTTCAGTTCCTGAAGCAAAGCGCGCTGCTGGAGATCGTAAATACGCTTTTTGTCGAGTGTTTCGAGAAGCTCCTTTGTCGGCTCGATATAGATACAGTTGTTGTAGCCGTCGATTATCGCAAGCTTACCGTCCCACTCCTCGCTGATCTCTGTACCGATAAGGGCAGGAATATTCATATTGCGGGCAAGTATTGCGGTGTGGCTGTTGGCGCTGCCGTAACGTGTGACAAAACCAAGCAGCTTACTCTTGTCGAGCTGAACTGTTTCGGAGGGGGCGAGATCGTCGGCAACGATTATAAACGGCTCGCTGCTGTCGGCAAGACCCGTGTCTGCTCCCGTCAGAATATTAACTACGCGCAGAGAAATATCCTTAACGTCGGCGGCGCGCGCCTTCATATATTCATCGTCCATCGACGCAAACATCTCGGCGAAGTTTTCGCCTGTCGTTTTCACGGCATACTCTGCCGACTTACCCTGAGAATTGATGATTTCCGTTATAGAGTCATTGTAATCATCATCATCAAGCATCATAATGTGAATATCAAAAATCGCCGCGTGATCCTCGCCCGCTTCTACTACAGCCTTGTCGTAGAGTGCCTGAAGCTGCTCGGCAGCTTTCGCCTTGGCGTCTTCGTAGCGTTTCATCTCAGCAGCGGGGTCTGACGCCGTATCCTTGATCTCGACCTGATTCTTTTTCAGATACTTGATATTGCCGATAGCAATACCCTTGAGGATAGATTTACTGGTTGCCACAATCATAGAGCATACCTCCTTCCGGTATTATAAAGCTGTTATCAAAGGTTATCTTTGAAGAACTTCTCGATAGTCTCTGCCGCTGTGTCCTCGTCCGGACCTTCGATCGTGACCTGTACGGTGTCGCCGCACTTGATACCCATACCCATCAAAGCCATCAGCTTTCTGAGGTCTACTGTCTTATCGCCCTTTGTGATCTTGCAGGTGCTTTCAAATGGCTTTACTGCCTTAACAAGAATACCTGCCGGACGTGCGTGGATACCTACTGGATCTGTGATAGTGTAAGAAAACTGTTTCATATTAAATACTCCTTTTCTGTTTTATTAAATATTATAATTCGGAATTATTTGTTTATTCCTTGCAGGTAACTACGCAGTCGAGCGGTTCGCAGACGCCTTCCTTGATGTCAAGCTCCGAATAATCGTCGCTGTTTGTTACCAATACAGCGGTAGTTGTCGAATAGCCCGCTGACTTGATCTTCTCAATATCAAATGTCATGAGCTTCTGACCTGCCTTGACCTTATCGCCCTCGGCGCAGAAAAGCTCAAAGCCGTCGCCGTTCATTGCTACCGTATTTACGCCGACGTGGATAAGCAGCTCCATTCCGTCGGGAGAGGAAACGCCGATAGCGTGCTTTGTGTCCGTAGTTGACGAGATCTCGCCGTCGAACGGTGCGTATACTATGCCCTGTGAAGGCTCTATACCGATACCTTCGCCGAGTACGCCTGCCGCAAATGTTTCATCGGGTATCTTTGCGGAGGGAATTACATTACCCTTTATCGGTGCGTAAACCTTACCCTTTTCACAAGTGATCTCGGGCAAAGCGGGAGAATCTTCGCTTGTATCTTCACTTGCTTCTGCGCTGCCGTCATCTTCATCAGTCTTGTCCTTGTGGAGTATCCACGAAAGAATGAACGCTACCGCAAACGAAACTGCAAGCATTATTGCGTACTGCAAAGCAAATCTGGTTGTTATCAGGAATCCGAAAAGACCCGTTACGCCGTATGCCGTTGCGCCTATGCCAAAGACCGAACCGACAGCCGCACCGACTGCGCCGCCTATCATGCCGCAGATCAGCGGACGCATAAGACGAAGATTGACACCGAATATTGCAGGCTCTGTGATTCCGAGGAACGCAGAGAAGGAGGACGGCAAAGCCATTGACTTGAACTTTTTGTCCTTCGTTTTGAGCGCTACCGCAAAGCATGCTGCGCCCTGCGCAAAGTTTGCGGAAGAAGCAATCGGCATCCATGTGTTAAGCCCTGTATTTGAGATCATTCCGATCTCAACCGTATTGTACATATGGTGTATGCCGCATATTACGGTCAGGGGATAAACGAGAGCCGCAAGTGCTGCGCCGATACCCCAGGGGATAGTTATTAGCCACTGAACTCCTACGAGAACCCACTCTTCCAGCTTCGAGAAGATAGGTCCGAAGATGGTGAGAGTCAGATAACCTGTAAGCAGAACCGTCACAAGAGGCGTTACAAAGAGGTCGATCATCTCGGGAATGATCTTATGAAGTTTCTTTTCGATAAAGCACATGAACCAGACGGCTATTATAACCGGGATAACGTGACCCTGATAGCCTGTCATATTGATCTTGTACAATCCGAACCAAACGTCTGCCTGTGGTATCGCCTGACCGTTTTCGATCATTCCGGCAACGCTCCATGCGTTGACAAGATCGGTGTGTACCATTATCATACCGATAACGGCGCCGAGGAAGATGTTTCCGCCAAATACCCTTGCAGCAGAAACAGCAACCAGTATAGGAAGAAATACGAACGCTGCATTACTGAACAAATGGAAGATCTGATATGTTCCGGAATTCGCCATATCAGGCCATATCTTCGTCATGCCTTCAAGCAGACCCATTATCAGGCCGGCAGCTACGATTGCGGGGAGAATCGGAACAAAAACGTCGCCCAGTGCTTTGACCATGCGGAACGGCAAGGGCTGCTTTGCTGCGGCTGCAGCTTTGACGTCGGCTTTTGTTGCGGCTGTCATACCGCTGATGGAAAGGAATTCTTCATAGACCTTGTTTACGGTGCCTGTGCCTAGAATAATCTGAAGCTGACCGTTGGAGCTGAATACGCCCTTTACTCCATCAACATTTTCAAGCTTCTTAACGTTTACTTTGCTGTTGTCATTGGTAACAAGACGGAGTCTTGTCGCACAGTGTGCGGCGGAAACCAGGTTTTCGCGTTTGCCTACAAGATCGTAGATTTCTTGAGCACATTTGCGGTAATCCATAAAATCACTCCTTAATAATAGTTAATCAGACAGTCAATAGTTGAAATCGATTACACTATTATTGTAATCCTTTTCGTTGGATTTGTAAATTGTGAGTAATGACAAAGATACCGAATAATTATAGTCAATGTGTCAAATCATGTAATTTCGGGGGATTCTGCCGTGATTTTGAGAGCTTTTCAAAACTGTATATAAAACTGAAAACGATTACACGCTGAGCGCATAATCGTTTTGTCGGTATTATTATTTACTCTTCAGGTTAATAGTCCAAGTTTGTCAAACGCTTTGTAAAGACCGTCGTCGGATACGGAATGGCAGATATAGTCCGCCATCTCCTTCATCTTCGGATGTCCGTTCTCCATGCAAACGCTGTACCCGACAGACTCAAACATTTCCTTGTCGTTCATACTGTCACCGAAACCTATGGTGTCCTTTATGTCCATTCCCAGATAATCGCACAGTTTCTGTATGCCGATACCTTTATTGAAATCCTTCCCGAGAAGCTCACCGTTCAGGCAGCCGACCGCTTCAAGATTTTGTACGCAGAAAACAAAATGTTCTTCCAACAGTTCCATAGGTTCTTCAAGCTGACTTTGCTCCGTACACATAAAAACTATCTTATACACGGGCGAGCCGTCATATTCATTCATCGGTCTGATATCGAGCGTTTCACTGAGCTGACGGCGGAAACGGAGCAGCTCGGAGTTGGAAAACTCGTCTGCGCCTTCCAGAAGATCTTCAAGACCGTTGTCGCCGTATGTTGCGTTCAGGCATTCAACAGTGCGGAAAACGTGATTGCGCTCAAAAACGTCCATAGCAAGGTTAAAGACCTCCTGCTTCATCGGGCGGTCAAAGACTACTTTACCGTCACACACAACATAACCCCCGGCACTTGCGACATATCCGTCAAAGCCGTACTGCAGTATCGGCTTCAGCATAGCGTAGTTTCTGCCGGAACATAGAAATACCCGATGACCGTTTTTCCTGGCTTTGCGTATAGCTTCGAGCGCGGAAGCGGGGGGAATATTGTAACCGGGTTCTGTCAATGTGCCGTCAATATCCAACAACAGAAGCTTTTGTTTCATATGCAGCCTTCCTTTCTCTAATCAGATCGATTCACGCTCTATCAGATTGTACCCGAGCATAGTGTGAGTGATCGGCGGCTTTTCTCCGGGGTGTTCCCGGTTGTATTCTATCATCTGGAGCAGATGATTCGCAGCTTTCTCGCCGCTTTCACGATGGAAAAGCTTAACCGTCGTAAGTTCGGGCGTGATTATAGTTCCCACGGAGCCGCCCCCGATGCCGCCGACGCTTACATCCTCCGGAATACGGTATCCTCGTGATTGCAGCGCCTTCATAGCGCCTACCGCAAGCGTATCGGTAGCGCAGATCACGCCGTCCGGCACATAGCCTCCGTCAAGTATTTCGTTCATGCCGTCTCTGCCCTCGTCCGCCGAAAATAAACCCTGAACTCTCACAAGCTCCGCCGGATCCATTCCGGCTTCCTGCATAGCTTCCTCAATGCCGATACGGCGGTTTTTCCCGACGCTGACATCTGTTTCGGTTGCACCTACATAGGCAAGTTTTTTTCGCCCTTTACTTATTATGAGCCGTGCTATCTCACGAGCCGCTCGTCTGTCGTCATGAAAAATGCAGTTTACCGACGAATGTTTCTGTCCGCACATGATTATCGGCATATCGCTTTCCTTGAAAAAACGAACGTGCTCAGGCGTGATGATCGTACCCATTAGTATTACACCTGCAAGTTTGCTCTCCTGCATCATACGCAGATATTCCAGCTCATGTTCCTCGTCGTTTCCTGCGTTGCCGAAAATAGTCAGGTAGCCCGACTTGCTCAGCACCGAGGAAATACCCTCGATAAGATTGCTCACCGAGTCGGAATTGACCTTCGGTACGATAACGCCTATTCCTTTTGTTTTCTGTTGTCTTAGCGATCTTGCGGCGATGTTGGGAGTGTAGCCCGTTTTCTCTATCACCTTTTTTATCTTCTGCTTTTTTTCCTCGCTTACGCTGCCGCCGTTGAGATACCGGCTGACCGCCGCTGTAGATACGCCTGCCAGAGCAGCTATTTCGCTGATTTTCATATAAGATCATCTCGCTTATATCTTAATCCATAAGTGCCCACATAAAGCCGTATGGCTTAAGAAGCACATTTTTTCCGCTATGCTTTTTTTCCGTGAAAAGATCGGTGTATGAGTGCTCCTTTTCAAATCTGAATTCCCGCTTCTCCTCGCAGAAATTAAACAGAGCGTATAACTTTTGTCCTTTATACTCTCTGAGCAAACCGAGAATATTATCCGACCCTGTATCAAACGGGCGAAAATCTGCATTAGCCCTGAAAACGTCATTCTCCGCACGGATAGTTTCAAGCTTTCTCAGTGCAGAGAATATCTTACCCTGATAACCGCTTTTATCGATGCGTTTTTCGGCAAGCTCCCAGTCGAATTTTCCACGGTGTATATATCGGCTGTCGAACTTCTTGTTTATGTCTGCGTGATAAAGGTAGTCGTTGAGCTGTCCGACCTCGTCACCGCTGTAAATGACGGGTATACCGCTTTGCGTAAACATGTACGCATGAAGCATTATATCAGCACTGACGGCAATCTCAAGTGCATTTTCATCTTTATCCCATAATGCGGCTTCTACTCCGCAAAGACTTGCTGTCGTACCGCACAGACGCGCGTCCTGAGTTATCTGATCTTCGTTGTAAAGCTCACCTCTGGAAACGCTTCCGGGGAATTTCCCGGTGAAATAGTCGTTGAGGAACCTCTTATGAGGTATCTGCTCCATGCTTTTTGTTCTGAGCCAGTCGTAATCAAGACCCCAGCCAATATCGTCATGACATCTGAGGTAATTGAGAAAAACGTAATTCTTCGGCAGAGCGGCAAGCTGATCCATCTGCCGCTTGAGAAGCCGCACATCGCGCGTGGCTATCGTGTTCCATGTGCTTGCCATGGTCGTCACGTTGTACAGCATATTGCACTCGGGCTTCTCGACCGTTCCGAAGTACGGAACGACCTTCGACGGTTCCATGACTACCTCTCCGAGCAGCAGCACGGACGGGCAGACTATCCCGCAGATAATCCTCATCATGCGCACGATATTGTGAACCTGCGGCAGATTGCGGCAAGCCGTTCCGAGTTCCTTCCATATATACGGTACTGCGTCAAGGCGGATAACGTCAATGCCGACATTTGCAAGGAAAAGCATATTCTCCGTCATATCCCTGAAAACAACGGGATTTGCGTAATTGAGATCCCACTGATACGGATAGAACGTTGTCATGACTATCTCTCCGTTTTCGAGCTTCGTAAAATTGCCCGGCGCCGTTGTCGGGAAAACCTGCGGAACAGTGCGTTCGTACTCGTTCGGTATATCCATACTGTCATAGAAGAAGTACCGTTTTTTAGCATCATTGTCGCCGTTTCGCGCCGCCTTTGCCCACGCGTGCTCGTCACTGGTGTGGTTCATTACAAAGTCGAGGCAGCAGCTTATATCTTTTTTATGACACAGCTCCGTGAGCTTTCTCAGATCGTCCATAGTGCCGAGTTCGGGCTGAACTCGGCGGAAATCGGAAACGGCATAGCCGCCGTCGCTGTGTTCCTTCGGGCTTTCAAGAAGCGGCATAAGGTGTACATAATTTACGCCGCTCTCGGTGAAATAATCTATCTTTTCAATGACGCCGCTAAGGTTGTTCGCAAAATTATTGACATAAAGCATCATTCCTACAATATCGTTGCCTGCATACCAGCCGGGATTTTTTTCTCGCCTGCGGTCAAGCTCTTTAAGCGAAGTTTTTCGATCAGTATAATACTGCTTTATCATCGCACAAAGACCTTCAAACCCCGCAAAGTCATCATGATACAGTTCGAAATAGAGCCATTTCAGCTCGTCAAAGACAGCACTTTTACGTGTCTCAAACTCTTTGTTGTGTGTTTCGTTCATATCGTTATACCTCCCCATGAAGCTTTTCTTCCAATTCTGTCAAATCAGGCATTGCAGGGATCGCTCCGTGGCGTGAAGTTGTAAGAGAAGCCGCAAGATTTGCCGCGCGAACGCAGTTATACAACTCGTCCGCACTCAGCTCGGAGGGCTTTGTTTTCTCCAGAGCCGACATACGGCTTAGGAACGCACCGAAAAACGTGTCGCCTGCGCCGTTCGTATCGGCGACCTTCACCTTGAAGCCGTCAGCCTTTCCTGTCTTGCTGCCTCTTCGATAAAACGCGCCGTCAGCGCCGAGAGTCAAAAGTATCAGCGATATACCGTACTGCTTGTACAGTTGCTCCGTACCCTTTTCATAATCATCGGTGCCGGTCAGAAGAGGAAGTTCCTCGTCGGATATTTTCAGAATATCCACCATTGGCAGAACAGCTTTCATCTGTTCTACAGCCGCCTCTTCGCTTTTCCACAGATTCGCACGGTAATTCGGGTCATAT
>CADBRK010000294.1 GCA_902797065.1 uncultured Ruminococcus sp. | reverse complement strand
TGATTATTAACAAAAATAAAGCATGCGTCTTACATAATTTGGACGCGAGTTTAAAAGTTAGATAATTTAGTACCAAGTACGCGAAATACGTGCAGGCGTTTGCCTGCCAAACCATACACTTTTCGGTAAACCATACACAGAATTATGCCGCGAGTTTTGAACCAGGAATTATTTAATACTACGTGCGCGAAATGTGAGCGGCGACTCGCCGCCGGGAAGCCCCGACGGGCATTTCGTACACAGACTCTGATTATTAGCAAAAATAAAGCATGCGTCCTACATAATTTGGACGCGAGTTTAAAAGTTAGATAATTTAGTACCAAGTACGCGAAATACGTGCAGGCGTTTGCCTGCCTGAATAATTTGTTCACAAAAATTTCACTTTGATTTATTATATATGCCTTGTAAGAGTTGTATAATGCTATATGTATGAGTGTATGCGTTTGCATTACTCGGCTGAAATCAGGAGAAAGGACGCAGTGTTTTCCGAGGGGTCTACATTATGTTAAAGAAACGCAGCAAAAGAATTACGCCGCCCTACGGGGAACACGATCACCGGCACGATAAGAAAACCGGCGATTACAAAGCAGGGCGAAGGCGTTTTGGGAGAAGATTCATAAAAAGCCCGAAGTTTCAAAAATATCTCGAGCTTCATTCGCCGAAAGATGAAAAAAACGATCTCGGGTCTTTGTATCACGCGTATACGGTGCTGACAAACAAAGAACCTTACATCATAACGGCGGCGGATTCCCGTATCGGCGACAGACCGACTCAGCAGGATTCGTATTTCGTGACAAAAACAGTTCCTTTGTCACCGTTCCGCCTGAAAAGAACATTTGCGGTCGTCTGCGACGGAATGGGCGGACTCGACTGCGGAGACGGGGCGAGCGATACGGCGGTATCTATGCTCAGGCTTGCTTTCGGCAAGCTCCCGACAAAGAAGGTCGATATTCCGCACTTCTTTGCGCAGATGACAGATTACATAGATTGTGAAATAAATCATTGGGAGGACCTTCCGTCCGACAGAGGAGCAGGCACGACAATGGTTGCCGTTATCCTCGAGAACAGGCGATTGTACTGGGTGAACGTCGGCGACAGCTCGATATATATTTTCCAGGACGACAAGTTAAAGCGCATTACGTCACGCCATAATTACAGTAATGTTCTGGAGAAGCTTGTTCAAGAAGGGAAACTCACCAGACAGCAGGCGGAAAGCGATCCGCAGAAGGATTCGCTTATGAGCTATCTCGGCATGGGGAAGATCGAGTACCGTGATATTAACTCGAAGCCTTATGTCATGCGCAGCGGCGATGTGCTGCTGTTGTGTACCGACGGTATAACAAATGCGCTCAGCGAAGATGAAATTGCCGAGATCATGCGAGAGAATATCGACGACCCGTACCGCTGTTCGATGGAGCTTAACAGGATCGCCGCCGAGAAAAAGGGAATAGTTCATGATAATTCTACTGCAGTAATAATACAGTATGTTGAATAGATTTATTTCAGGGAGGGAGAGCATTCATGAAAAGATGTCTTAATTGCCGCAGAACATACGAAGATAAGCTTACAAGATGTCCGTTCTGCGGGTACAGACCTCGTACAAAAACAAGTACAAATACAAGTGCGTCAGCTAATATAGATAACGATATAAAACCAAAGGCGGCGCAGAATAATTTCGGCGATACTCAGGTTTACGCTGCTCCAAGAACGGCAAGCCCTGCGCCCAAGCCGCAGCCCCGGGCAGCGGCGCAGAATAATTCAAATAATATCAACTCAAACAGTTCATACACGGGTGCGTTTTATCTTCAGAGCGGTGAAAAGATAAACTCACGCTACTCCGTTATAAACGTTATGGGCTTCGGCACGTTCGGCGTGGCTTACGAGTGCTTTGACACAAACACGATGTCAAATGTCGTGGTGAAGGAGTATTTCCCCTCGTTTATCGCCAACAGAAGCAGACGCGGACGTGATATAGAAGCTATTTCGGAGCAGTCCGAAGCTGCGTTTGAGATAGGCGTAGACAGATTTATCGACGAGAACAAGAAGCTTCTCGATAACGACGTCCGCTGTGTACCAGCAATGAGAGACTGCTTCAGGGAGAACAACACGTCTTATGTCGTTACGGAGCTTGTGCGAGGAGAAGCGTTAAGCTCGATCATAAGAAGAAAAGGCAGACTGCCGTATCAGGCGACGATAAACATAATCACGGGAGTTTTGCAGGGGCTTCGCAAACTCAATAAGCTTGGCATAATTCACGGAGATATATGCCCCGACAATATTATTGTAACCAATAACAGCGAGGTATATCTGCTTGACTACAATCTCTCCGACTTCAACAAAACCGTGTATACTCAGAGAGATTCGGGCAAGCTCAGGGCAGGCTACAGCGCATTGGAGCTGTATTACCTCAATATGGAGCACGGCCCCTGGACAGATGTTTATGCAGCGGCTGCCGTTATGTATAAAATGATGACGGGTATTACCGTTCCGTCGGCGATAAAGAGGAAAACAAGCGATACTCTCACCCCGCCGTCAAAGCTCGGTGTTTCGATAACCCAGAGTGCGGAAAAGGCTATGCTCAGGGCGCTGAAAGTTGACTATGAGAAGCGTACTCAGAACCCCGAGGATTTCCTCAACGGGCTTACGGGCGACGGCTTTGACGACGTTGCGATAGCAAAGCAGACTGCGCCTGTACCGACAAAAAGTGCTCAGGCGTACACGGATTACGCACCCGCAAAGTCATCGGATTCAAACAGGATACTCGTCGCCATTCTGATATTCCTCATTACCGCTATCATAGGAGTGATCATGTTCCTGCTTATTGCCGGAGTGATCGGACCCTTGAAGGACAAAAAGGATACCGGCAGGGACAGCGATGTTTCGTCGGTAAGCAGCAGTATCACCGATACGGATACAGATACGGAGTCAGAGACCGAAACGGATACCGGGACGGAGTCGAAAGAAGAAAGTGACTCCAAAGAAGATGAAGAAAGCAGCGAGAAAGAGACAGACTCCGAAGAAGATGAGGAAAGCAGCGAGGCGGAGAGCGTCAAGGAAGAAAGCGTCTCCGACGAGACCGAAAGCAGCGAATACGTCGAGAGCAGCGAATATAGCGAATATGTTGAAAGCAGCGAAGAAGAAACATACTCCGAGACCGAAAGCAGCGAGTACGTTGAGAGCAGCGAAGAAGAAATATACTCCGAGACCGAAAGCAGCGAATACGTCGAGAGCAGTGAAGAGAAATCTGACACTGAAAAAACAGATTTACCTAATACAGCTATGGAAGTTTCAACTTTTTTTGAAGGTTTATTTGACCAAGTTAAAGATTTTTTTGATGGTATGAGGGATTGGGTTTAATCCGGCGACTATTGGTTTGTATTAATAATTATTTATATTTCGTAAGCGATTTAGAAAGAAGTGGAAATATGAAAAAGAAAAAAAGCATATTGTTTTTATTTACTGTGCTGAGTACACTGCTTGTGTCAGGCACGACGGCTTATGCCGACGGCGACGCGCTTGGCGTTTCGACAGGCGACGGCAGAATATACGCCACCCTCGGCGTGTTTGGCGCTGCGATAATCATAGCGGTGCTTATGATACTGTTCAGGAAAAGAGACAAAGACTGATAAAAAATTACTCTCCTGCTATCGGAAACGACAGGAGAGTTTTTTTT
>CADBRK010000293.1 GCA_902797065.1 uncultured Ruminococcus sp. | reverse complement strand
TCCGGACGACGCTGTCGCAGGCGCAATGGATATTATTGCAGAGATGGTATCAGACAACGCGGAGATAAGAAAATCCGTACGTGCAAGCACAAACAGATCGGGCGTTATGGAAGTAAAAGCTTCCGACAGCGAACAGGACAGCGTATACGCACAGTATTACGATTTCAGTCAGAGCGTTGCAAAAATACCAAATCACAGGATACTTGCCATCAACAGAGGAGAAAAGGAAAAGCTGCTAAAAGTAAATGTCTCATCAAACGACGAGCTTTCGCTTAACGCAATCTATAAAGAGATGGTACACGGCAGCAGCCCGAGCAGCGATCTTGTAAAAGCCGCCTGTGAGGACGCGTACACAAGACTTATCTACCCGTCTATAGAAAGAGAGATACGCTCCGACCTGACAGACCGCGCAAACGAAAGCGCAATTAAAGTCTTTGCCGATAACCTCAAGCAGCTTTTAATGCAGCCGCCTGTCAAAGGCAAGGTAGTTATCGGGCTTGACCCCGGTTACAGAACAGGCTGCAAAACTGCGGTTGTAGACGCTACGGGCAAAATCCTCGAAACAACTGTCCTCTACCCCACTCACTCAAAGGAGCAGATCGAGAAATCAAAGCAGAAGCTTCTTGCGCTTATCGAGAAACACCATGCGGAGATACTCTCCATAGGCAACGGAACAGCGAGCAAAGAAACGGAGCTTTTCGCCGCAGATGTTATCAAGAACTGCAGCCGTCCCGTTTATTATATGGTAGTCAATGAAGCAGGTGCGTCGGTATATTCCGCTTCAAAGCTTGCTGCGGAAGAACTGCCCGAGCTTGACCTTACTCTGCGCAGCGCGGCGTCTATCGCAAGGCGTCTGCAGGACCCTCTTGCCGAGCTTGTAAAAATCGAACCGAAGGCGATCGGTGTAGGACAGTACCAGCACGACATGCCGCAGAAACGTCTCAGTGAAGCTCTTGACGGCGTAGTCGAGGACTGCGTAAACTCGGTAGGCGTCGATCTGAACACTGCGTCTCAGGCTTTGCTTTCGAGGGTATCGGGACTGAGCAGCACCGTAAGCGCAAATATCGTTAAGTACAGAGAAGAAAACGGAGCGTTTACATCGAGAGCGCAGCTGAAAAAGGTATCTAAATTAGGTCCGAAAGCATTCGAGCAGTCGGCAGGATTCCTGCGTGTATCGGGCGGCAAGAACCCTCTTGACAACACGGGCATACACCCCGAAAGCTACAAGGTCACCGAGGAGCTTCTGTCCGTACTCGGCTATACCGACGCAGAAATCAAACTCGGCAAATTTACGGACATCGGCGACAGGCTCAAAAAGCAGAACACAACGGCGCTTGCCGAAAAGCTTTCTGTCGGCGTGCCGACGCTTCTGGATATTGCTAAGGAGCTTGCAAAACCAGGCCGTGACCCCCGTGACGAACTGCCTGCGCCTATGCTCAGAGGCGACGTTCTTGACATTAACGATCTCAAAGAGGGAATGACTCTGAAAGGAACTGTCAGAAATGTTATCGACTTCGGCGCATTCGTTGACATCGGCGTACACCAGGACGGGCTTGTACATATCTCAGAAATGGCGAACAGATATATCAGACACCCGAGCGAGGTCGTAAAAGTCGGGGATATAATCGACGTAAAGATACTGTCTGTCGATACAAAGAAAAACAGGATCAGTCTCTCGATGAAGCTGTAAAAAGCTTTTGTCCGGACACACAGACTCTTGTATTGATCGGAATAATATGGTATACTTTCTTTAAAAAATATTTCTCTCAGGTCAAAACAAACAAAGGAGGTCAGAAAAATGGTACCAAACATTTCTATTGTCTTTATGTGCACATCTCTTGTTTTTGTGATCGTGCTTGCGATAGCTCTCCCGATCATAATCAAAAAGAAATGGCAGACTGCCGTATCGCCGTATTTTATCGGCTGGGCTGTATTCGCTGTTTTCGCACTTATTCTCGAGAGTATAATGCACTACTTTGTTCTCGGCGCAGCAGGAACTGCGCTCACGGGAAACATGTGGCTCTATGCGCTGTACGGAGGGTTTGCCGCAGGAATTTTCGAAGAAACAGGCAGATTCCTTGCGATGAAGTTCCTTATGAAGAAGCGCTATTCCAACCCCCGCAACGCTTTGATGTACGGAGCCGGACACGGCTGCTTTGAAGCATTGGTTCTGATAGGCTTCACAATGGCAGCAAATATTGCACTCGCATCAATGATAAACGGAGGACAGACCGATACACTGCTTTCAGCTATGCCGCCCGAACAGCAGGCTGACATGCAGGCTGCTTTCTCACAGCTTACCGATACTCCTTCGTATATGTACCTTTTAGGAGGATTTGAACGCATTTCGGCTATAATAATGCATATTTCTTTCTCCGTATTGGTATGGACAGCCGTTGTAAACCGCAAGTTCCTCTATTACCCGCTTGCAATACTCTTACACGCTGTTGTAGACGGAGTGTGTGTCATTCTGCAG
>CADBRK010000292.1 GCA_902797065.1 uncultured Ruminococcus sp. | reverse complement strand
TTCAAGCAAAAACACATCAAGCGCAGCTTCAAGCAGCACTTCAAGCAAAGACACGTCGAGCGCAGCTTCAAGCAGTACTTCAAGCAGTACTTCAAGCAAAAACACATCAAGCAGTTCTTCAAGTTCAGCTTCAAGCAGCTCATCAAGTAGTACAACAAACAATACCAACAATAACAATAATAACAACAAAAACAACAACGGCGGCGGTACAGCTAACACCGGCAATACAACAAATCAGACAGGCAAAAGCGTTCAGACAGCCGACATTGGCAGAACAACCATAGCCCTCAGTGTATTTATTCTCTGCCTTGCAGGAATAGCAGCACTGATATTCAAAAAGAAAGCAAATAACGAATAGTATTCTTCCTTAGAAAATCCCCCGAATCAACTTCGGGGGATAACTTTTTGACCGCCCCAAAGGAGCGGTCATTATTGTATATTATTATTCATAATAATATATTTTAATAAATTATCAAAGTCTTATATCAATTCGCTTAAACTCGTAATCAATACTCCTCCTCATACCCGTAATTCTCTCCACCATCGTCATAGGGGTCTTCATACTGATCTTCGGGTATCGACTCCTCCGTCTCTGCTACTCCCACAGAATTGTTAAGCCCGACATCGTAAACATACTGAATCTCGCTGTCTGTAGTGATCTCCTCTTCCGTATCGGAATCATCCTTGTCACTGCCGTCTTTATCACTGTCGCTGTCCTTGTCGCTGTCGGAATCCGTCGCATTGTCCTCAAGTCTGCCGTGCGTAGCCTGTGTGCGCAGCGTTTCAAGACCGTATGCGCTCTGTGTGGTTATCGTGAACATATCAAGGCAGTACAGCACATCTGTGATCCTGAAATCCTCTATCATCTCCACGGCATTAACTTCCGTATAGTCCTTGTCGACAACGTATATTTCTTCAAACGAGCTTGTGAAGAACGGCGCAATCGCCGTGCCTGCGTTGTCCTTGATTATCAGCAGCTTTCTGCCGTTTTTTACCTTCGTCTCGATTTTCAGCGAGTAGAATCCGCCCTTGTAGAACGTATCATACATCGAATCGGGTACTTCCTCAAAGAATTTGTCCTCCGTCAGGAACTCGAACGACTCGTCATAGTAGAATGTCTTGTACTCTGCCTTCGGCTTGTAATAGACAAAATCGTCGGGGTCTGTTTTCAGCGTTTCGAGAGTTTCGTAATCAACGAACATACTCATATTTCCCACATAGTCCGTCGTCTTTGACGGCGTATACTCCGATATATCCGCATACGGTACTCCCGCTGTTTTTGCAAACACCTTGCCCGCATAGTACGCACCGAGAGGCGCCCAGCGTGTATCCGTACGGAAATAGATATTCTCCGCATTATGATTAGTAAGCGTCGGCAGTACGTCAACACCCTTAACGCCGATCAGCGAGTCGTTGATATTATCTATTATGGTACTCTGGCTGTCGATCTCGCCTCTCATATTGGCAGGGCAGTACAGCTCGCACGACGACGGCACAGCCATGGAGTACACATCGGCTTTATTGCCCAGACGCTCCTTCATCGCATTGACCTCGCTCGCGTAAAAGCTGCCCGAATCCTCGTCGGCTCTGAAAACCTCCATGCAGCGTTTCGAGCCGTCCTGATCGGCTATGATGATACCTCCCAGAAAATCCGCGTTTGCGTCCTGCTTGTCATAATCCTTATGCTCGCCGATGTCCGTATCCTCAGGCTCGCTGTCTGTATCCGTTTCCGTCTCCGCTTTGCTCACTGTCAGCTCCGACGAAGCTGTATCTGCGTTCTTGTCATTACAGCCGACAGCCGCAAGCATACCCATAGCCATAACTGCGGACAATATTCTGATCTTCCAACTGTTCATACACTTTCTCCTCATTCTATTCTATGCTCTTGAGAGACTCTACCATGTTGATCTTTTTGATCTTGAAGTACATAATAAAATTCACAACAGCCGCAAACACCGCCGTCAGCACCGCCGCAAGCAGATAACTCCACCACGCTATATCTCTGCTGAACATGGTCTTGTTGATCTCGATGGTCAGTATAACGAACCTGTGCAGCACTACGCCTATCCCAAGCCCCGCAATTATTCCGCACAGAGTCAGGATAATATTCTCTCTGTATACAAATGCGCACGTCTCGCCGTTGTAGAACCCCAGTACCTTGATGGTGGCTATCTCACGCACTCTTTCTTCGATATTAATATTCGTAAGGTTATACAGAACTACTATCGCAAGAAGTCCCGCACATACGAGCAGCACAAGTATCACAAGATCAAGACTGCTGATCGTATCCAGAAAGCTGTTTATGCTTCCACTAATAAATGATACAGCAACTATACCGTCTTTGTCAAGACAATATGCGCCGAGTCTGTTCTCGGATTGAGTATTTGCGTCCTTCATTCCGCACAGCATCATGTTGTAGAGTACGTCTCTGCCGTAAATCTCTTTGTAGCACTGCGGCGTTATGAATACGTACCCGAAGATATAGTTCTCCGATATGCCCGTCACCTTGACGTCGTGCTTCTTGTTGTCCTCCGTTATCGTTATGGTACTCCCTATCGTAATCCCGAGCTTATCTGCCATTTTCTCGGTTACGACAGCTCCCTCGTCCGTAAGCTCTATCTTTGCGCCGTCCCTGCGCTGCCTGAGATGAATAAGATTTTCCATACGCTCCACAGACTGCGGCACGATCATATAGATGTCGTCGTTCATCTCTTTCCCGTTCTCGGACTTAACACCTATGGACACCTGCCTTTGCAGCATAGCCGTGTCTATATCGTCGTTCTGTTCTATGTCGCTCAGCAGATTTGCATATTCGTGGGCTGTTCCCTCTTCTTCGAGTACGGCTATCATATCGTATGTATATATCTCGCCGAAATGCTTGTCGGCGATCGAGCTTATCGAGTTTTTCAGCCCGAAACCCGTAAGAATAAGCGCCGTACAGCCTGCCACGCCGATTACCGTCATGAAGAACCTCGCCTTGTACCGCACTATATTTCGTGCCGTCACCTTTGAAGTGAAGTTCATTCTGTTCCATATGAACGGCATTCTTTCGAGCAGAATCCTCCTGCCTATCTTGGGTGCTTTCGGGCGCATAAGCTCCGAGGGCTTCTCTCTGAGTACCCTCATGCAGGTGTACAGCGACACAAGCGTCGTACATACAAACGCCGTGACTACTCCTGCGGAGATCGGCAGTACCGGAATTTTAAGCTTTAAGTCGATCAGCATATACATAATGCCGTACGCATTGTAAATCACCCTCGGCAGGATCATCATTCCGAACCCTATCCCGAGAACGCACCCTGCAAGTGACGCCGCCGTGGAGTAGAATAAAAACTGCGACATTATCGCTTTTGTCGTGTACCCGAGCGCTTTCAGCGTGCCTATTTCGGTACGCTTTTCCTCCACATGGCGTGTCAGCGTAGTCAGACACACAAGCGCCGCCACAAGCATAAAGAACAGCGGGAACACCGCTCCTACTGCGTCCACACGGGTAGTATCGTCGATCAGCGAGGTGTAGCCGGGGTTATCTCTGCGTGTGAAGAAATACCACTCGGGGTTCTCCATATCGTTAAGCTTCTCTTCGGCTTTGTCAAGCTTCGCCTGCGCGTCGTTTAAATCCTCCTGCGCTTCGGTTTTCTTTTCTTCAAACTCGCTGCGCGCGTCCTTGAGCTTCTGTTCTCCGTCCGCTTTCTGCTTCTCGAATTCCGTCTTGCCTTCTTCGTAGAGTTCCTTTGCGTCGGAAAGCTGCTTTTCGCTGTCTTTGAGCTGCTGCCACCCTTCGTTCTTCTTTGCGGCAAGCTCTGTCTGCCCCTGCGTCAAAGCTGTCTGAGCCTGCGTTATCTGAGTCTGAGCGTCGGAAAGCGCTTGTTCTCCTGCGGCTTTTTGCTGCGCAAGCTCGGCTTTGCCGTTGTCTATCTGTTCTTTTGCCGCGTCAAGCTGCGCTTTGGCTTCGTCAAGCTTTGCTTTCGGTTCGGCTGTTTCTTCTTCATACTGCCGCTTTGCGTCGTCATACGCTTCTTTTTTGGAGTCCACTTCTTTTTGTGCGTCGTCAAGGCGTTTTTGATACCGTTCGAGAGTCCTTTGCGTAGTATCTATTAAAGTCTCCCTTGAAGATATTTCCAGCCTGAGAAAAGACCTGCGAATGACGCTGTCCGTCTGTTCAAGCTCTGATTTATAGCTTTCTATCTCCGCCTGTGCGTTTTCGATGACCGAACTGCATTCACCAATAATTCTCTCGCAGTCGGGCTTTGTGAAGTTTTCAAACTTGTTAAGCTCGTTTTCGTACTCAAGCTTAAGCAGCTCCAGCCCTGCTTTTGCGGGCAGAGTCTGTGCGTTGAACTCGGCAAGACCTCTGTTGTATTCGTCAAGACCGCTGTTATACTCTCTCTCTGCTGCGTTAAGCTCTCTCTGCGCCTGAGCGATCTTGCTGTTGAATTCTTCTCTTGCTGTTTTCAGATCGGCTTTTGCGGTCTGCAGCTGCGCTCTTGCGTTGTCAAGCTGAGTCTGAGCGTCCTCTATACCCTTGTAATAGTCCTTCCAACCCTGTTCCAGCTGCTTTTCGCCGTCGTCGATCTGCTTCTTTGCGTTATCGAGAGATTCCTTCGCCTCGCTTATCTTATCGTTGAATTCCTTCTCGCCGTCGTTCAGCTTTTTCTCGGCGTCGGCGATTTCCTTTTCGGCTTTTTCCTTTTCTTTTCTGAAATCCTCTTTTGCGTCCTCGAGTTTTTTCCTTGCGTCGCTGAGGTACTCGCTGTCGAAATACACAGCCCTCTCTGCGCCCAGATCGGTAAACTGAGTTTCAAGCGAATCTATCAGGCTGTCGAAATTCTCGTCGAGTGTAGGTATCGAGCCGTCGGAGTAATCGGTGAGCACATACACCTGAGTATATCTGTCGTACTTAAAATCGTCCTCGCAGATAATGCCGTAAAGATTGATCTTGCCGTTGCCTATGTCGGTATTTCCTCTGTCGAAGCTTATGTACAAAGGCGTCTGAGCGAACCCGACTATGGTAAATTCCATGCTTTCGAGAATATCCCCGACTTCGTTATCGCCTGCTTTGGGCTGAATGGTGAGAGTATCGCCCAATGCGTAGCCGCCGTTGCCGAAGGTGCTGCTTTCGAGAGTTATTTCGCCCTTTTTCTCGGGGAGTCTGCCCTCGTGAAGGATAGGCTTGTTGAGCGTATAGCCGTCCTCGTTCTCTTTGATGTCGGAGTACAGTCTGATCACGCTGCCGTCGCCCTCGGAGTTTATGATAACATCGGTGTAGTATGAAGCTGTCGCCGTTCTGACATGCGGCAGTGCTCTGATCTCCTCAACGTCCTTTTCTCCGAACCCGACGGTTGAAAGCAAACGTATATCCATAAGGCAGTTCTCTATGTAGTACTCCTCGGCGGAAGCGTCCATAGACGGCGCCGTCGCTTTTATTCCCGTGAAGAATCCGACCCCAAGGGCAACTATAAGCATGATCGAGATAAATCTCGCCTTTGTTTTTGTTATGTCACGGAAAACATTTTTCCTAAGCGTTGACGTCATCTTATCACCTCCGTTTCGAGATATTTATGCATAGAGTAATCAAAAATCATAGTCAGACGCAGGCTTTACCACTCGATAAGCGAAACATCTGTGGGCGTCTCGTTGATAACATTACTCGTGACCTTGCCGCTTTTCATGGTGATAACTCTGTCTGCCATGGGCGTTATCGCCTGGTTATGCGTGATAAGCACGACCGTCATTTTTTCTTTGCGGCAGGTGTCCTGAAGAAGCTTCAGAATCTGCTTGCCCGTGTTGTAGTCAAGTGCGCCGGTAGGCTCGTCGCACAGCAGAAGCTTCGGCTTTTTTGCAAGCGCTCTTGCGATAGATACTCTCTGCTGCTCGCCGCCCGATAACTGCGACGGAAAGTTGTTTACCCTGTCCGACAGCCCCACGCTTGCAAGAGTCTGAGATGCGTCCTTGTGGTCTTTGCATATCTGAGAGGCAAGCTCCACGTTCTCCTTCGCCGTGAGGTTCGGCACAAGGTTATAGAACTGGAACACAAAGCCTATATCATACCGCCTGTATGAGGCGAGATCGTGCTCGTCAAGGCGGCTTATATCCGTACCGCCGACAATGATCTTTCCCTCGTCGCAGCTGTCCATACCGCCGAGAATATTCAGCACCGTTGTTTTGCCTGCGCCGCTGCTGCCGACTATAACGGCAAACTCACCCTGTTCTATTTCAAACGAGATACCGTCTACAGCAGTAATCGTGACCTCGCCCATGTTGTAGCGCTTGTATACGTCCTTAAAATCAACAAACGAACTCATATGTACACCCCTTTATCCGATCGGCGCAATACTTTACATGTGAATTACACATCAATCGTTGTTATAATTGGTGATCGCGCCGGCTTCCCAACCGAGAATAACTCTCACAACATTCCACATGTAGAATGTTACTAAAAGCATCTCGATCAAAGGCGTAAGCACACTGAACTTCTCCCCGACGTCGCAGGGATCCTCCGGATCAAAACGAATGTCGATCAGGTGACTGGGGTGCGGCTCTTTCTTCAGAGTCAACTCAACCGGATAATACTCACCGTTATGATAATAATACATCAAAGTCGGGTATTTGTAAGTTTTGCCGTTTTCGCCCGAAGATACACGCGTCTCGTACTTCAGTACGCGCGCCCTTGTTTTCTCGTTCTTCGTTAACAGATCAAAGGCGGACGCTGCGATCACTGCAAACGGATACATCACCACAGACGATTTAAGCAGAAAAACATGCATTTCAAATGATATTGCCGCAATCGGCTCGGCATACAGCAGAAGTGCGACTATCGGACAAAGCAAAGTACACCATGCTTTTACTATAACTATCAGGTTATTAATGAGTTTTTTGAACCTGCGGCGTTTTTTGTTGACAACATACCTCGCCGTATGCGGCATGCCGTCATCATAAGCCACAAACTCAACTTCCGTATACTCATTTTTTGACCGCTTCTTTTTTTCGGCGGCAGATAAATTTATAATCGTGCCCGGCGCTCCGGGAGAACTCTCCGCTCCGGTGTCTGCGTCGGGCAGAGGATATTCCCGATACGGTGACGCTGCATATCCCACGTCGGCTGCAGCATTATACTGCGAATTTCCGAAATACGTCTCTTCTTTTTGCAGCGTAACGGGCTTTGACGCCACATTATAGGAAGATGCTGCTTCCGGCTGCTGTTCGGGATTCCCCGATGTGAGGTACACATCGCCGTTATTCCTGCGAGTCTGATTGCCGACGTTATTCTCGTTCGCCCGGCCGCCCTGAACGCTGAATCCGGGAACAGTCCGGTTGTTCTCGTTATAGTCGTAGTAGCCGAAGCTTCTCATCATGC
>CADBRK010000291.1 GCA_902797065.1 uncultured Ruminococcus sp. | reverse complement strand
TTTGCCTTCTTCTCGGATACCTCTCTGCCCTTTCTAACAAGTTGGTTAAAGGTTGGCATTTCTCGCATTACTCCTTTCCTCAAAAATTATGGGTAAAGAGTATTCTTTCCCCACATTGTACTATTGTACAATATTGTAAAATAAAAGTCAACAATTATTTTTGAGAAAACACGAATTTTTTTCTTTTCTATATTATTGTCAACCCCGAGGTAATATTATACATTTTTTAGTGTATTTTCACCTCTTTGGCATACGGCGAGTCTCCCGAGGGCTAAAACTAATCAACCGGGCAAACCCCTTCAAGCTGCCCGGTCTTTTGTTAATGTTTTTTACTCGTCACAAAACTCTACCGTCTTGCCCTCGAGTATCATATTGGTCGTACGTACAGCGCACATCTTGCCGCACATCGAGCATGAGTGTCGTTCCGAAGGCGGGGTGCTTTCAAAATACGCTCTCGCCTTTTCGGGGTCGATAGCCACCTTGAACATTTCTTCCCAATCGAGAACATGACGCGCGGCTGCCATTTCGTTGTCCTTATCTCTTGCGTGCGGTACTCCCTTTGCAATATCAGCGGCGTGAGCGGCGATCTTGCTTGCCATGATACCCTCTTTAACGTCGTTTACATCGGGCAGGCGCAGATGCTCGGCAGGCGTAACATAACAGAGAAAATCCGCGCCGCTTGCGGCAGCGATCGCACCGCCGATAGCAGATGTGATATGATCGTATCCGGGTGCAATATCGGTAACCAGCGGTCCGAGAACATAGAACGGCGCATTGTGACAAAGACGCTTCTGAAATTTCATATTGGCTTCGATCTCGTTCATAGCCATATGTCCGGGCCCCTCTACCATTACCTGAACATCCTTAGCCCATGCTCTCTCGGTGAGTGCGCCAAGCTCGATCAGTTCGGCGATCTGTCCTGCGTCCGTGCTGTCGTCAATACAGCCGGGTCTGAGTGCGTCGCCGAGGCTTATTGTTACGTCGTACTCCCTGAGTATTTCAAGAACGTCGTCGTAGAATTCATAGAACGGGTTCTCGTTGCCTGTCATCATCATCCATGCAAACAAAAGCGAACCGCCTCTCGATACAATATTCATCTTGCGCTTGTCACGTCTGAAAGCCTCTACAGCGCGTCTGTTGATACCTGCATGTATCGTCATAAAGTCAACGCCTTCTTCTGCGTGCGCCCTTACTACCTGAAGAAAATCCTGCGCAGTTATCTTGACAAGCTCCTTTTCGAGATAGCCTATTGCGTCATACATGGGAACAGTGCCGATCATAGCGGGCGATCTCTCGACAAGCGCCGTACGGAAATCGTGAGTCTTGCCGTAGTTGCTGAGATCCATAATAGCCTCTGCGCCGTACTTTATAGCCATATCGACCTTTTTCATCTCGGCTTCGTAGTCTTTGCAGTCGCCAGATATACCGAGGTTTACGTTTATCTTCGTCCTGAGTCCCATACCGATCCCCTCGGGAGAGATCGACTTATGATTGATATTGCAGGGAATACAAACCTCGCCCTTTGCAACCGATTCACTCAGCTTCTCTGCGTCCATGTACTCTTTCTTCGCTACGATCTCCATCTCCGGAGTGATTATTCCCTTTTTTGCGGCTTCCATCTGTGTTTTGTAATTTCTCATTTTAATTATTCCTTTCAAGTCAGATATTTTCGGCGGTCTTTGCAAACTCGCCCTGCAGATCAAATGCGTGGTTCATAGGGCCGCTGCCCTGCCCGAGATCAAGCATGGCTGCCAGTGCGTGCGATATGTAATCCTTTGCGCGTCTGACAGACATTTCAAGCGTAAAGCCCTTTGCAAGATTGGCGGCTATCGCGCTTGACAGCGTACAGCCCGTACCGTGCGTGTTGGGGTTGTCTATTCTTTTTCCCTCAAACCATGTGCAGCCGTTTGACGTATACAGCAAGTCATTTGCGTCGTTGACGCTGTGACCGCCTTTCAGCAGTACGCTGCAGCCGTGCTTGCCGAATATGGTCTTTGCGGCTTTTATCATATCGTCCGGAGAAAGGATCTCCATGCCCGACAATGATTCCGCTTCGGATATATTCGGAGTAATAACGCAGGCGATCGGGAAAAGCTCAGCTTCGAGAGTTTTTACTGCGTCCGTTTTTATGAGCCTTGCGCTGCTTGTGGCTACCATAACGGGATCGACAACTATGTTTTCCGCTTTGTAGAATTTCAGTCTGTCCGCAATTACTCTTATCAGCTCCGAGCTTGAAACCATGCCTATCTTTACGGCGTCGGGGCGAATATCCTCGAATACCATATTGATCTGCTGTTCCAGAAACCCGGGCGTGGCCTCCATAATGCCTGTAACGCCGGTCGTGTTCTGTGCCGTCAGCGCTGTTACTGCGCTCATGGCATAAACACCGTTCATGGTCATTGTTTTAATATCTGCCTGAATACCGGCGCCTCCGCAGGAATCGCTTCCTGCGATTGATAATGCTGTTCTCATATCTTATGATCCTTTCTGTTGTTTCGCATTATATTTATTACGCGCCGTGAAGTGGTGCCCCCGACCCGGCGCAGTTATATCAGTGCTTTTTCGGTTCAAGAATATAATACCTCTCGAATCCTTTGCGCACTTTTTTCATTACACCCTTCAAAGCAGGATTCCTTTCTCTTACAGCCTGTTCAAACGGAGTATAATCTTTTTTTATAGTTTTTTTCAGTTTAGACAGACCAAAGTTATAGGGCAGCGACAGTTCATGTGATTTACCGTCATCGAATATAATTTTTATATACAGATTATTATCTTTTGGACGCATAAATACTTCTGCATCGCAGCAATGTTCGAGAGAGATACTGCCCCAGCTGTCACGGCAAAAAAGGTATTTTTTCCCGATAGCCGCATTATGATAGAAATAAAACTCGGCTTGTACAAAATCATCTGTTTCATCTTCGGTCGGTTCATATTTTATTACATATTTTATC
>CADBRK010000290.1 GCA_902797065.1 uncultured Ruminococcus sp. | reverse complement strand
GGCTGTAACGGAAGAAGGTGGATGACAATATGAATAACGTACTGTTGGTATCAAAGCTTAATTCGTCGGTGAATGTTCTTAAAACTTTGCTTGAAGAAAACTCATACACAATAAAAAGCGTAGTCGGCGATTCAAAAAGCGCGCTTTCGATCATAGACGACAGGCTGCACGATATTGTTCTGATAAATTCTCCGATAGATGATTCCGACGGAACGGATCTCGCAATAAAGATCTGCCGAGAAACCGTATGCGGCGTGATGATGCTTGTTCAGTCCGAACTTACCTCGGAGATCGGCAGCAAGGTTACAGACTACGGTGTGGTTGTCGTCCCGAAGCCTGTCAACAAAATGCTGTTCCGGCAGTCGCTCGGAGTAGTGCGGGCGGCGCAGAAAAGATATGCGGGTCTGACGATCGAAAACGAAAGGCTGCGTTCCACTATCGAAGAATCAAAAACCATAAGCCGCGCAAAGCTTCTGCTTATGCAGAATTTGTCTTTGAGCGAAGAACGTGCGCATAAATACATCGAAAAACAAGCTATGGATATGCGTATTTCCAAGATAGAAGTAGCGCGACGGATACTGCGGACATACATTACACACAAGCTGTAAATTTTCTGTGAAGTAAATATTAAGATAGTGTTTTTTGTTGAATTTGTATAGCGAATAATTCTCTTAAGAATGCTTCTGTAAAAATCAGTTCACAATTTTTACGGATAATACCCAATAATCAGCCGGGTATTTCGGCATTCTGAAATTTGATATTTCTATATCTTTATGGTATAATTAAAAAGTACAGCGGTGTAAAGATGTGTATACTGCTGTCGGGTTATCTCCGAAGCGATACTATGAGGCGTATGCCGATGTAATCAGCGAAAGAGGAATCTATCAAATCTAAGACAAGGAAAGGTGAACTCCAATGGAAAGCATACGAAGAAAGCTTGCTGCATGGTCTTTGGCTGCATTGACAGCTGTATCCGTACCGCTTACGGCGCTTGCCTATGAAGATATGGGTGTAAAGGGCGATGTAACAGGCGACGGAAGAGTTACAGCGGCAGATTCTCTGAGAGTTTTAAGATATGTATTGAATATAGAAACGCTGACGGACGAGCAGCTTGCAAATGCCGATTTCAACGGCGACGGCAGAGTATCGTCTGTTGATGCGCTGCTTATCCAGCGCGCGGTACTTGGCATAAGCGGAACTTTAGGCGGCAGCGATACCGACACAGATAAAGGGAAGTTCAATCTTGGCAATACGCATAACGTTGAGCCCGAAGTGCCTGATGAACACGAAATCCCAGAAGTTCCGGAGGTTCCCGAAGTTCCGGAAGTCCCCGAAATTCCGGACAATGATGAATATGAACCGGATTACGGTGATCCCGATATACCATATACCGGCAATTATTCCAACGGGTACGGAGACGACGCCGAAGAGGACGACGATATTTATGTTTCGGGCACAAAATACACTGTTCCTGTCGGAATGACTCTCTACATCAGCGGTGAGAGCGACATAGATTGGGGCAGCACAAATACCGATATTGCAACAATTGACGAGAACGGACTAATTCTCGGAAAACGCGCGGGCAATGTGAAGATAATTGCCCTTGTTGACGATACAAAGAGAACGATCGACCTGACCGTTACTCCCTCGGAGGCTGTCAGAACGGTTTATTCTTCTCCGAACAGCGCTAATTTAGGCGATACGATCAAGCTTATCGCTACGACCGATCAGACAAGAACAGCAGTAAAATTTGATATTGATCTGGGCGGCAGCACACGCACCGTAAATGCAACGGAGAAGATCGCAGACGACGAACACGGCATATATACCTGGGTAGGGTACACCGACGCCGACAGCTCGGGTCTGTTCGATATTCAGGCTTACTCGCAGAAAAACGGCGTATGGTCCACCTGCGACAACGGCGAATCGTCAATGTTCGTTTCGACAAGCACTTCTCCCGAAGAAGCTACATACGATACGCTCCGCGCAAGCGACGGGCTTATCAAGCTTATCTCGCTTTATGAGGGCGGTCTTGAAGAAGCCGAGTATGACCCGATCGCTTACGGCAATGTTATGAACTACGGCTACGGAGTTGTTATAGAGCCGGGCGAGATGTTCTATAACAGGGCAAGCATGTCGGAGTATTTTGCCGATCTTGTAAATCAGGTCAACGAGAGGATCTACAGCAGATACGTAAATCAGTTCCTGCAGGAGAACGAAGTAAAGTACAACCAGTATCAGTTTGATGCGCTTGTTTGCTTCGTTTATAATCTCGGACCTTATACTCTCCAGAACGCAAATCTCAAGTCTGTTCTGCTCGACTGCGAAGAACCCTCGCAGACGGTATCCGAAGAGGATGAGAACACGGCTTATGTAACTGCCGACGACGGATTGTATCTGCGCACGGACGGCGGTATAAATTATTCCGTTGTCAAGCTTATGGATTACCGTGAGAAGGTTACTATCCTCGACGATACAAGAGTAAACAATACTTGGATAAAGGTCAAGACAGAGGACGGCAAAGTCGGATACTGCAGTATCAACTATCTGCGTATGGCTCGTTCGGGTTCGGGCGTGCTGAATCTCGACTATGTGGACGAAGACGATCTTGTGGACGAGATGCTCGCATACCACCATGCAGGCGGTAAATGCTACTGGGGCTTGCTCTACAGACGTATCGACGAGATGGAGCTTTTCTTCTACGGCGACTACATTCAGGACGGCTTCAATAACAAACACGGGTATGATATTCCGTATTGTATCGGCGGATAAATAATAATAATCACTACAGCGACTGTATTTTTATGCAGCCGCTGTTATTTTTTGGTGAACCACTTGCAAAATATGAACGTATTCTGTATAATATTAATAGTATTTTTTGAAATGTTAACGGTGAGTATTATGATAAACAAACAAATTGAACCATATCTGCTGAAACTCAAAAAGCCGGGACGTTATGTCGGCGGCGAGATAAACAGCGTTTACAAAAACAAAGAGGACGTTGACGTGCGGTTTGCGTTCTGTTTTCCCGATACATACGAGATAGGAATGTCTCACCTCGGAATGAAAATACTTTACAGTCAGTTCAATGAGGTGCCGTATATCTGGTGCGAGAGAGTATTTGCGCCGTGGCTCGATGCCGAGAAGATAATGCAGGAAAAGAACATTCCGCTGTGGGGATTGGAAAGCGGAGAGCCGATCACCGATTTCGAGTTTATCGGGTTCACACTGCAGTATGAGCTGTCATACACAAATATACTGCAAATGCTGAAGCTGGCGAACATACCTTTGAGAAGCTGCGACAGGAAGGGTCTTAAACAGATAGTTGTCGCAGGCGGTCCCTGCGCATGCAACCCCGAACCGCTTGCCGATTTTTTTGATCTGTTTTTTATCGGAGAGGGTGAAGAAGTCGATCTTGAGGTAATAGAGCTTTTCAGGCAATGCCGCGCCGAGGGCAAAAGCAGAGAGGAATTCTTGTATCTTTGTTCACAAATTGACGGCGTGTATGTTCCGTCGTTGTATGACGTTGGCTACAACGAGGACGGTACGATCGCTTCGTTTACGCCGAAAGAGGGCGTACCGGCGGTAATACACAAGCGTATTATAATGGATCTGGATAATGTTTTTTATCCCGATAAGTTCGTTGTGCCGCTGATAGAGATAGTTCACGACAGAGTCGTAGAGGAGATATTCAGGGGCTGCATCAGGGGCTGCAGATTTTGTCAGGCTGGATTCCTCAACCGCCCCGTAAGAGAAAAATCTCCCGAAACGATCGACAGGCAGTCACACTTGCTGTGCAGATCGACAGGCTATGACGAAATATCACTTTCGTCGCTTTCGTCGAGCGATTATACAAAGATCAGAGAACTGCTTACCATGATGACCGAGTGGTCGGAGAGAGAAAGCGTGAGTCTCTCGCTGCCGAGTATGCGTGTTGACGGTTTTGACAACGAGATACTTTCAAAGCTTAAATCCGTCAGGAGAAGCGGCTTGACGTTTGCGCCCGAAGCGGGTACTCAGCGAATGAGGGACGTCATAAACAAAAACGTGACCGAAGAAGAGCTTATGAACACCTGCACGGTGGCCTTCAAAGGCGGCTGGACGGCGGTCAAGCTGTACTTTATGATAGGACTTCCCACCGAAACGGACGAGGACGTTCTTGGCATAGGTACGCTTGCACAGAAGGTGGTAGACGCATATTACAAAAACGAGAACCGTCAGAAGGGAAAGCAGGTAAAGGTGACGATAAGCACATCGTCGTTTATACCGAAGCCGTTTACTCCGTTCCAGTGGGAACCGCAGGACAGTCTTGAGGATATACGGCGAAAGCAGTCTATGCTCAGAGGGCATATCACATCACGGAAGATAGAGTATAATTATCACGAGGCAAAAGTCAGTTACCTTGAAGGCGTTTTTGCACGCGGCGACAGACGGCTGTGCCGTGTGATCGAGGAGGCTGTGAACAGAGGGCTTCGTTTTGACGGCTGGGACGAGTGCTTTGATTTTGACAGATGGATGGAGGTCATACGAGACTGCGGACTTGATCCCGATTTTTATGTTACACGCAGACGTGCGTTCGACGAGCTTCTGCCGTGGGATCATATCAGCTACGGTGTGACAAAGCAGTTCCTGCTCAGCGAATGTAAAAGAGCATACGAGAATAGAACAACGCCGAACTGCCGGAAAAAATGTTCGGGCTGCGGCGCTGTGAAGTACGGGGGAGGCGTGTGCTATGAGAAGCGTTAGAGTATGGTACAAAAAACACGGTCCGTGCCGATATATATCGCATCTTGATGTGAACCGCGCTTTTATGAGGGCTATGCAGATGTCGGGGCTGCCGTTCTGGCATACGGAAGGGTTCAATTCGAGAATGTACGTGTCGTTTGCGCTGTCACTCTCTCTGGGTTTTACGGGAGAAAACGAATGCGCCGATATGAAGCTGACGGAAGACAGCGCGGATAATGAGTATATAATCAAAAGGCTCAACGAGTGCCTGCCCGACGGTATAGAAATATTTGCAGTTACGGACCCGATAATGAAACCTGCGGAAATCTCTTTTGCAGAGTTCGAGGTGTTGATAAGTTCGGATCATTCCGATCCTACAGAGATACAGTCAAAGCTGATCGCTCTGCTCGGAAGAGAACATATCTACACCGAGAAAAGGACAAAAAAAGGAGATCTCAAACAGGTGGATATCAAAGAGAATGTCGGCGAATACAGCGTCACTGCCGAAAACGGAAGCGTTGTTCTGAGGATAATTCTGCCGGCAGGCAATAATCTGAATATCAACCCATCGCTGATAACCGATATTCTGGAGCGGGAATGCGGTTTTGAAATAAGCTGCGATGTAAAACGTGGCAAATTGTACAATAATAAGCTTGAACTTTTTAGATGATAATTTGTAATTGTTAAACAAAATTTAATTTTTCAAGAAAAAATTGTGATATAATATAATATGGAGTGTAAGTAGGTTAAAATCGTTTATTAATAAATATATGTCTGACATCAAAATTATAAGGAGTGAACATAATGCAGGTAAGAGAGCTTGGCGATGTTTTTATAGCGTCCGGAATAAATATGGTCGATGATGTGACATTTACAGCATTGCTTTACGGCTATGAGATAAGAGGTAAAGTAAAGATCCCGTCTGTCCCGACAGTCGAATTCTTTTTATACGGTAATGTATACGTAGAAGACCCGAGCGCCGCAAGGCAGTTTATAGAAGAGTTTGATCAGAAATTCGGAAGAGTGTCTTTCCGGTTTTCCGACAAGTTTATCAGCGTAACATTTGACATGGATAAGCTGGACGCAGCCGCAGTTAAAGAACGTCTTGCGGCAGTTGCAATGTTTATGATCAACAACGGATTCGGCGCTATAGCGCTGCAGCCGGAAGAACCGGAGCCGGAACCGGAACCCGAACCGGAACCCGAGCCGATGCCTGCTCCCGTGCCTCAGCCTCAGCCGCAGAGACAGCAAAGGCAGCAGCCCAAAAAAGCTCCCGTACAGCAGCCCGTATATGAAGAACCGAAAGTACCGTTCGATCAGTACAGCGTTTTGCCGAAGCTTACGGAAATGTTCCTTCTCGGAGTAAACCAGGTTTCGCACAATACATTTACTACAATATATCACGGCTATAATCTTGTGGGCAAAATGCTTGACCCTTACAGAGACGATGTGGAGCTTATTTTCTACGGTGCGCTTACTCAGAATGTCGGAGAAGAGTTTGAAAAGTTAAAGGCTGATCTTGCGGAGAAATATCAGCGATTCCCGATAAGAATGGTTGGCGGCTCGTGCGACGCGGTTTTCTATCTTGAGGGTAAAGAGCTAAGCGAATGCAAAGCAATGCTCGGAGAGGTTTCGGGCTTTATGATGAGGAACAGCATTGTTGCGGTTAACCTTCCGAGTACTATAGGCAAGCCGATAAAGACATACACCTCGGAGTATTTCAAAGCAGCCGGAAGAAATCAGCAGCCTGCAGCACCTTCATACAACAGGAGTGCGTCGGCTCAGCCGTCTGCGCCTGCGGGGTATGTCGGCAGCAGCTACGGCGGAGGTTCTCAGAACATCACAGCCCCCGAAGACAGCTTTGTAAATAAGTTTCTCAAGAAATTCGGAAATAAATAAAATAAAAATTTAAAATTGCACTTGACAAATTACGCTCAACACGCTATAATTAAAAAGCGTTGTTGAGCATATGGAGAGATGTCCGAGCTGGCCGAAGGAGCATGATTGGAAATCATGTATACGGTTTCCGCCGTATCTGGGGTTCGAATCCCCATCT
>CADBRK010000289.1 GCA_902797065.1 uncultured Ruminococcus sp. | reverse complement strand
TTTGCTGATACCTCCGCCGATACAAAGAACATCAGGCTGAAAAATATTTATAACATTAACGATACCCGTTGCAAGGTAGCCAATGTAGTCCTTGACAACCGCAGCACCAACCTTATCTCCCTCACGCATTGCATTAAATGCAGTTATTCCGTTCACCTTGCTGACATCGCCGTTCACAGACTTAAGCATAAAGGACTGGAGCGGATTTTCATTCTCGATAGCCTCTTTCGTCAGGTTGATCAAACCCGTAGCCGATGCATATGCCTCCCAACAGCCGTTCCTGCCGCAGTTGCAGTGCCTGCCGTTATGAACAATGACCATATGACCCAGCTCTGCGCCGGCCTTATTTGAACCGCTGTAAATCTTGCCGTCGATAATAATTCCTCCGCCGACACCCGTGCCAAGCGTAATGGCAACAGCGTTTGTACTTCCCTTAGCCGCACCTGCGAGATACTCGCCGTAAGCCGCTGCATTAGCGTCATTCTCGATAAGAACCTTCTTGCCAAGTCTTTCTTCCATCATCTTAACGATCTTCCAGTTATGGAAGCCGAAGTTTGCGGAATATTCTATAATACCTGTATCGGGATCAACAGCACCGGGTACGCCGATACCTACCCACTCAACATCATCAAGTGAAACCTCAGCCTTTGCAAGAGCCTGCATTGTAACCGAAGCCATCGAATCGCATATCTCACTCTCGGGGCGAGGAACCGCAGTCTTACAGTCTGCCTTGGCTATGATCTTGTAGTTCTCGTCAACAACGCCTGCAACAATATTTGTGCCGCCCAGATCAATTCCGACATAGTACATTGTAATCACTTCTTTCGGTATATGGTATTTATGTAAACACCGTACAATTACATCTGTACGGAAACGTTCGTTCCCTCAAATCATACAATGTTCCGTGTATATATTATAGCATAAGCCGCCTTTTTTTACTATTGACCAAACGGAAAAATTTTGTATATTTTATTGTTAATGTTACACAAAAATGAAAATTCACTTCAAAACGCTATGATTATTTAGTAACAAGAATCCGTGTATTCAAAGAATTTTCGGAACTGCCTTATCGTGCGGCAAAAAAATGTTCTCCCTCAAAGAACAAATCTCTGAGGGAGAATTATTTAAGGAGTATCCCGTGTCTCTGTCGATATAAGCTCATCGTATTTTTCGTCATTGATGATATACATCTCGCAGCCGTCCTGCTCGATCGTAATAATATGCCGGCTGACGGAAGTATCCGTTTCGGGGGCATTGCGGTAGCGTATGATCTTTGTAACGGTGGCGTCGATAGTGTATTGTTTATTGCGGTAGTCGATCGAATTGTAATCTATCGAATAATCTGCGGCATCGACTTCCAGACCCGTGCCTTCACTGTGACTCTTGGCGATACCGCTCGTTTTGAAATCGTTCAGGTACCAGAAATCGCAGCCCTGCTTAACGATACCTCTGAACGACTGCTTTGTGTCGGAGGTGTAATTCTTTACTACAGAAGTAACATATTCGTCAACAAGAGCCTTTGCTTTCTCATCGCTTCGCAGAAACATACCGTTATGATCTGCATATATAAAACAGCCTGCCGTGCCGACAGCCGCTGCGGCGATCAAACATATACATATCCTTTTAAACATAGCTGCACTTCTCCGAAAATAGAATCTAAATATATTATATTACGTATTTTTTTGTTGTAAATACGGTTTTTGCAATGTTTTATTTTTATTTACAAATTTTAAAAATCCTATTTACAAAACAGGGAACATATGGTATATTTAGTGTGTTACCATAGTAATACACAAAAGCAAAGAGGTGCATTTTTATGAGAAAGATCCTTGTAACCGGCGGAACGATCTTCGTCAGCAGATACATCGCCGAACATTATGTAAATTTCATTCCCGAATACACTGTCGAGGAAGAAGCGCAGGTCTATGTTATGAACCGAGGAACTCACAGGCAGGTAAAAGGAGTACACCTTATAGAATGTGACAAAAACGACATCGGCGACAAGCTGAAAAAATATAATTTCGACGTGGTTATCGCCGTGAATATTTATACAAAAGCCGAGATGCAGCAGCTTCTTGACGGACTGTCCGAAATAAAGGATTTCGTATTCATCAGCAGCAGCGCAGTATACCCCGAGACGCTGCCGCAGCCGTTCACGGAAGAAATGATCTGCGGCGAAAACAGCATATGGGGCGCATACGGCACAAACAAGCTGGAGGCGGAGAAATATCTGCAGGAGAGAGTACCGCAGGCGTATATTCTGCGGCCGCCGTATCTCTACGGCGAGATGAACAACCTGTACAGGGAATCGTTTATATTCGACTGTGCTATTGCCGAGAGGAAGTTTTATGTTCCGGGCGACGGCAGTATGAAGCTGCAGTTCTTTTATGTAGGCGACTTATGCAGGTTTATAGATATTATACTCAGGGTGAAGCCCGAACAGAAAATATTTAATGTCGGAAACAAAGAGATCGACAATATCAACACCTTTGTAAAAGCCTGCTACCGTGTACTGGGCGACCGTCCGGATATCGTGAATGTGTACGACCGTATCGAGCAGAGGAATTATTTCCCGTTCTACAATTACGGTTATGAGCTTGACGTTACAAAAATGCTGGAGCTTATGTATGACCCAACGCCGCTTGAAAAGGGGTTAAAGCAGTCATACGCATGGTACAGCAAGAACCAGAACGCAGTCAACAAAAAGCCGTATTTCGACTATATAGACAGATTTATGGCAAAATCATAAAAAAACAAGAGTACCGCCTTTATCCCAGATCGGATATTGGCGGTACAATTCTTTTTTTCAATTACACATTAAACTTAAACAGAACAATATCTCCGTCTTTCATTACATACTCTTTGCCTTCGCTGCGCACAAGACCCTTCTCCTTTGCGGCGGTCATCGAGCCGCAGTTCATAAGCTCGTCAAACGAGATAACGTCTGCGCGGATAAAGCCTCTCTCAAAATCGCTGTGTATCTTACCCGCTGCCTGCGGCGCTTTTGTGCCCTTTTTGATCGTCCACGCTCTGACCTCGGGTTTGCCTGCTGTGAGGTACGAGATAAGTCCGAGAAGCGAGTAGCACTCACGGATAAGCCTGTCAAGCCCCGACTCTTCAAGACCCATATCGGCGAGGAACATCTCTTTTTCTTCCTTATCCATCTCGGCAATATCGGCTTCTATCTGGGCGCATATCGGCAGTACGCCTGCGTTCTCGCTTTCTGCGACAG
>CADBRK010000288.1 GCA_902797065.1 uncultured Ruminococcus sp. | reverse complement strand
GAGTACAAGGCTCAGCTTTGTTTTGATAAGCTGTCCCGGCACTACCTTGTCAAGACCTGCGCCTGCGGCGAGGATCTTCTGAGTCATAGTCATACCCATAGTTATATTCTCCTTTTTTATTATTCATTGTTCTATACGTCAAAAAGTAAATCCATGTCATACAACATCAAAATATCAAATATTGCGTTGTTATACCACTCCATACCCACACTATACCTGAGTTTTGCGAGAGCTTTGTCAACATCGCCGCCGTTGGCTTTCGTTTCGGCAATTATTTTGTCCCTCACCTCGGCCTCTCTATCAAATCGTTCGTGCATAGCTTTAACTATCGCACGATATTTCTCCCTGAATTTTTGCTCCGACATATTCTCAACATCGGCAAGCATTTCTTCAAGCGCCCTGATCTCAAAATTTGCCCTATGAACATACTCCTCATATGTAATGTCATAGGGGTCATCGGACATGAATTTTTCGGGTATGGCGTTATCTCTTTCCTTTCTTGCGTAAACGATCTTATTTTCGATAATATCTTTCAGATTTATGTTTGCGCCTGACATATTACCACCTGATCTACGCTTTATGCTTTCGTCTTCTCACGTCTGTTGATAGCGCAGAACAAAGCGTTTACCGACGAATAGATAATATCGTTGTCTACGCCTACGCCCCATTCAACATTACCGTTTTTGTCTGTAATGCTTACGTATGTTACCGCCTTCGACTCCGAGCCTCTTTCAAGCGCATGCTCCGTATATGAGAGATCGGAAATATCTATGTTAAGGCTGTGTCTTAACGCGCGGCTTACTGCGCTGAGTCTGCCCGAGCCTTCCGCTTCGATGGTCTTCTTCTCGCCGAATGCGTCAACGATCATAGTAGCATACATACGCTCGCCGCCCCGAATCTTCTTGAAAACAATATCCTCGAGCCTGATCGGGTCTTTGATATTGATGAACTCCTTGCTGAACTCGTCGAACACCTCGTTCGGGAGCATTTCTTTATGATTGACGTCGGATACGTTCTTGATAAAATAGCTCACCTTTTCGCTGAGCGCCTTCGGCAGTACATAGCCGTAATTTGTTTCGAGCAGATAGCCTACGCCGCCCTTGCCCGACTGCGAATTGATCCTGATAACGTCCGTCTGGTACTCACGTCCCACATCTGCGGGGTCGATCGGCAGATACGGGATCGTCCACGTATTGAGGTTATGCTCCTCGTGCCACTTCTTGCCCTTTGCGATAGCGTCCTGATGTGAACCGGAGAATGCGGCGAATACAAGTGCGCCTGCATACGGCGAACGATCGTATACCTTCATTCTTGTTACTCTCTCGTACAATTCGCATATCGAGGGAATATCGGAGAAGTCAAGCTTCGGGTCAACGCCCTGAGAGTACATATTCATTCCGAGAGTGACAATATCCACGTTGCCCGTTCTCTCTCCGTTGCCGAACAGCGTACCCTCTACACGGTCTGCGCCTGCAAGCAAGCCGAGCTCCGTATCGGCAACGCCGCAGCCCCTGTCATTATGCGGGTGAAGAGAAACCTCAACGGCGTCTCTGTATTTAAGTCTGTCGGACATATATTCGATCTGGTTTGCATAGATATGCGGTAAAGAATGCTCCACCGTCACGGGCAGGTTTATGATAGCCTTTCTGTCGGGAGTCGGCTGCAAAATGTCCAGCACGGCATTGCATACCTCTAAAGCATATTCGGGTTCTGTTCCCGTGAATGACTCGGGCGAATACTCGACACGGTAATCAGCGCCGTTCTCCACAAGAAGTCTTTTTATGAGCTTTGCGCCGCTTACGGCGATCTCTTTGATTTCTTCCTTCGACTTCTTGAATACCTGCTCTCTCTGAGCGTAAGAAGTGGAGTTATAGAAGTGAACTATGGCGTTCTTACAGCCTTTGAGCGACTCAAATGTTTTGAGTATGATATGTTCTCTCGCTTGTGTCAATACCTGCACGGTAACATCATCGGGAATACGGTTCTCCTCGATCAGTCTGCGCAGGAAATTATACTCCGTTTCGCTTGCGGCAGGGAAGCCTACCTCGATCTCCTTGAAACCGATCTTGACGAGCATATCAAAGAAGTCGAGCTTTTCGTCGATACTCATCGGGATTATCAGCGACTGGTTGCCGTCTCGAAGATCGACCGAGCACCATGTGGGAGCTTTCTCGATATACTCCTTTTTCACCCATTTGTACTCATTCACGGGCGGATTGAAATACTGTCTTCGGTATCTTTCGTAGTTTTTCATTTGTTTAATTCTCCTTAAATCAAAATATCTTTGCTTTAAGAGTATCGTAATGGTATATATTATGCGAAACTCCAATAAAAAAGCCCCCGTCTTATTAAAAGACGAAGACTACAATGCATAGTTCCGCGGTACCACTTTTATTGATTCTTACAGAATCCACTCTTTCAGCACAATAAATGCCAATCTCCTGTAACGGGGAGAAACCGTCCTTCCTACTCTGGCAAGCATTTCAGTCGGCCGCTCAAGGGAGAGCTCAGTACACGGAGCAGTGCCGTCTCGCATCGACCGGCGGCTTTCTGAAAATGCTTTTCCGTTACCTTAAACCCTATCATCGCATTTAAAATTTATTAAAATTGGTCAAGTTAAATTATAACTCATTCACAAACGGTTGTCAACAGTTTTTTGTGATTCAAACTCTCTTTTTTACATGGCGGACAG
>CADBRK010000287.1 GCA_902797065.1 uncultured Ruminococcus sp. | reverse complement strand
GGTGCTTATGATACTGTTCAGGAAAAGAGACAAAGACTGATAAAAAATTACTCTCCTGCTATCGGAAACGACAGGAGAGTTTTTTTTTCGATTTTTTCTTAAACTTGTAAATCTTACTTGTATATGAAGGCTTTATGTGTTATACTGAAATAAGTATAATTATTACTGATTACAGGTACAAGTTTTATATCGCTTGTATTCCAGGGAGCGGCATTGATATGAAAAAAGCGGACATTTTAATTATAGGCACAGGCGTCGGCGGACTTTTCTGCGCGCTCAATCTGCCCGAGGATAAGAATATTCTCATTATCACAAAGGACATCTGCGAGAACAGCGACTCGTTCCTTGCGCAGGGCGGAATCTGCATGCTCAGAGACGAGAACGATTACGACAGCTATTACGAGGATACCATGAAGGCGGGGCATTACGAGAACCGCCACGAATCGGTAGATATTATGATACGTTCCTCGAGAGAGGTTATATGCGATCTCATCAACTTCGGTGTGGAGTTTGAGAGGAACAAAGCCGACAACGATTTTGCTTTTACACGAGAGGGCGCGCATTCACGCCCTAGGATACTTTTCCACGAGGATATTACGGGCAAGGAGATTACTTCAAAACTTCTGGAGCAGGCTCGTTTGCGTAAGAATATCGAGATAAGAGAGTTCAACGCAATGATTGACCTTATCACGGAGGATAACCGCTGTTACGGCGCAGTCGTGAAGGATAAGGAAGGCAATATCTACAACGCTTTTGCCGATTTCACCGTTATCGCTACGGGCGGTATCGGCGGACTGTATGTACATTCGACAAATTACAGACACCTTACCGGCGACGCTCTCGGTGTGTGTATGGAACACGGTATCGAACTTGAAAACATAGACTATGTTCAGATACACCCGACAACGCTGTATGCGTCCGCAAGGGGCAGAAGGTTCCTTATATCCGAGTCCGTAAGAGGCGAGGGCGCAGTTCTGCTTGACGCAAACGGCAGCCGCTTTACGGATGAGCTCCAGCCGAGAGACGTCGTGACGCAGGCGATAAGGGAGCAGATGAAGAAGGACGGCACAACGCATGTATGGCTTTCGATGAAGGGGATAGGCAGCGAAGAGATCAAAAAGCACTTCCCCAATATTTATAAGCATTGTCTTGAACAGGGGTACGACGTTACGCAGGAGAGTATTCCCGTAGTACCTGCGCAGCATTACTTTATGGGCGGCGTACACGTCGATTCCGACAGCAAGACCACCTGTGATAACCTCTATGCGGTAGGCGAGGCAAGCTGCAACGGCGTTCACGGCAAGAACAGACTTGCAAGCAATTCGCTTCTGGAGAGTCTTGTCTTTGCAAAGCGCGCGGCAAGGCATATTTCGGGACAGCAGGCTTCACCCGTTACCGACGAGATAATAGACAAATACGAAAAGCAGCTGAGTACAAGGACGGATTACTTCCTGCTGCATGACGACTATACAACAGTAATGAGAAACGAAATAGAAAAAGCAAGGGAGAGGAAGCTAAATGAATAATTCGATTACCATGACACTCAATGCGGATGAACTCATTCTTTCGGCGCTCAGAGAGGATATTTCGGGCGAGGACGTATCTACGAATGCGGTTATGCCGTATTATCAGGAGGGTACTGTGAACCTCATCGCAAAGCAGGACGGCATTATCTGCGGACTGTATGTTTTCAGACGTGTGTTTGAGCTGCTCGACAGGAACACAAGAGTTGAGTTTTATTTTAAAGACGGCGACAGAGTAAAGAACAAAGACCTCGTTGCCACCGTTACGGGAGATATAAGAGTCCTTCTCTCGGGCGAGAGAACTGCGCTCAATTATCTTCAGCGTATGAGCGGTATCGCTACGTATACAAGCGAAGTCGCAGAGTTTTTCAAGGGCAGCAAAACAAAGCTTGTCGATACAAGGAAGACCACACCGAATATGAGAGTGTTCGAGAAGTACGCCGTAAAGGTAGGCGGCGGACATAACCACAGGTATAATCTCTCCGACGGCGTTCTGCTAAAGGATAACCATATCGGTGCGGCTGGCAGCGTTTCAAAGGCTGTCGCTATGGCGAGAGAATACGCTCCGTTTGTAAGGAAGATCGAAGTCGAGGTTGAGACGCTCGAGATGGTCAAAGAGGCTGTCGAGGCGGGCGCAGATATAATTATGCTCGACAATATGCCGATCGACATGATGAAAGAGGCTATTGAGATCATCGGCGGCAGAGCAGAAACGGAATGTTCGGGCAATGTTACAAAGGAGAACGTAGCCGAGCTTACGAAGATAGGAGTAGATTATATTTCAAGCGGCGCGCTTACTCATTCTGCGCCGATACTTGACTTGTCGCTGAAAAATCTTCACGCAGTCTGAGCAAGCCCGATAATTAACCGAGCGGTACGGGGGAAATTACCCTAAGAGTACGGGTCATTTGCCCCCAAGAAAGATATAAAGATAGAGAGGACGCACACCCACGTCCTCTTGTTTTTTTTGCAGGCAGATCAGACCGCTTTTTCAAGCTCTTTCCTCAGCTTGCCGATTATCTTCTTTTCGAGCCGTGAGATGTACGACTGCGATATTCCGAGAAGGTCTGCGACTTCCTTCTGCGTGTGTACGCCGCTGCCGCCGAGACCGAAACGCAGCCCCATGATCTCCTGCTCGCGCTCGCTCAGCTTTGATACCGCCGAGAGTACCATGCTGTATTCCAGCTCCTGCTCGATATTAAGGTTTACTGCGTCGGCGTCGCTGCCGAGAATGTCGCTTAACAGCAGCTCGTTTCCGTCCCAGTCGACATTCAGCGGTTCGTCGATGGAGATTTCCTGCCGTAGCTGTGAGCTTTTCCTCAGATACATGAGTATCTCGTTCTCGATACAGCGTGAAGCGTATGTCGCAAGCTTGATGTTTTTTTCGGGGCGGAACGTGTTTACGGCTTTTATCAGACCTATCGTGCCTATGCTTATCAGGTCTTCCGACGAAGCGTTTGCTGTCTCGAACTTTTTCGCAATATATACAACAAGTCTTAAATTATGGGTGATGAGCGGCTGCCTTGCTGTTTCGTCACCGTTTTTTATGCGCTCCATGATCTCGTTCTCTTCCTCTTTGGAAAGCGGCGCGGGAAGCGTCTGCGGACCGTTTATGTAGCAGATACTGTTTGACGAGAGAGAGAGTTTCAGCTGCATGAGCATTAATCTGAGTGAGGGAATAAGCGAATTGAAATTCATAACAGGTTTCCTTTCCTAAATAATATCGCTCGGCACTATTGCCTGAAAATCGCCGTCTATGTACTCGTCGCCGCACAGGGCTATATATACCGACTCGTCGCAGGGCTGATCGTTTATCAGTATTTCGTCTGCGGTGAAGCATGGCATAATTCCCCTGCCGCCTAACGAGGTGAACGGCACGAACCGCACTTTGTTGACGGCTTCTCTGTATTTCAGCGTTGTTACGCATTCGTACTCCTCGATCTCTTTCGGAGTGATCGTTTCGGCTATGCTGCGCGGAATGATTATCACCGGGTACTGCGAAAACGGCTCTTTCAGAGAGTTCCCCGTGTCTATCATGGCTTTCAGGCGGACGGCATTATAGCCGCGCTTTACCGTAAGGATACAGACGGTGTCTTTTGTCTCGAACCGCCCAGCGCAGATGTGAATGAGTCTGAACAAAAAATAGCATATTAGCGAATACACGATCAGACGTACGGGGGAGATGTTCAGATAGATAACGCTGTTTTTGATTATGAGATTCTTCGGCGTGAAAACATACCACAGTGCTATCATTATTCCGCAGAAGAAGAACGTCGCCGTAAGAAAGACAGCGTATAACCGCAGGAAGCTTTTGCGTGATCTTATACCGAATGCGGCGGCAACGGTCAGCGAACCTACGGCAAGCTTAACGGCGGTATCGGGCAGAAATGAAAGCTTCGGAAGGAGTATCGTAAGCGAACACACCGCCCCGACAGCCGCACCGAGAATCAGCCGCCGCACAGTGATCTTCGTGTGGGTATAGAAGCTTACGGCAGAGAGAAGCAGGTAGTTGACAACAAGATTGACGCAAAGCAGCACGTCTATGTAAATGGTCTGCATATCCTCACCTCGGTAATATTATCTCATATATCACGGATAAAGATTGTCGCTTTGAGGAACGCACAAAAAAAGAGTGAGAACGGCTTTTGTTCTCACTCGGAATAGTATTTAACTGTTCTTTTTCTTACGCAGGTCTTTGAAAAAGCTGCTAAGCATCTCGCCGCACTCACGTTCCATCACGCCGCCGACGATCTCGGGCTTATGATTGTAGGGCAGATCGAACAGGTTTATCACGCTGCCGCACGAGCCTGCTTTTTTGTCGTATGCGCCGAACACGACACGTCTTATGCGTGAGTTGATTATTGCGCCTGCGCACATCGGGCAGGGTTCAAGCGTAACATACAATTCGCACTCCCAGAGTCTCCAGCCGTTTAAAACGGTGCAGGCTTTGTGAATGGCTTCAAGCTCGGCATGTGACGCCGCACTGCGTACTGTCTCACGGCGGTTGAACGCAGTTGCAATTATTACGTCGTTCCTGGTCACCACTGCGCCGACGGGAACTTCTCCGATAGACTTCGCAAGCGCTGCCTGTTCGAGAGCTTTCTGCATAAAATATGCAAAGCGTTCGTTATCGTCCGAAAACATTGTCATCTTACTTTACGGCAGATACAACGAACAGCGACGACAGCGTAAGCAGTACCAGGCATACGATCACGGTAGCCCTTGAGAAGAATATCTTGTTAAGCTCGCCGAAGGAATACTTTGTGTTCGATTTTTTCTGCTCGAAAATCTCTTTGTGGTTCTTTGTCAGATAGTTGATCGCAAATATGCCTGCGATGATGAAGACAAACATCACGCCAGCTTCGATAAAGGAGCTTATTTCTTCGGATACAAGATCGGGCAGTGCCGTCATGATTACCGCAAAGAAGTTGTTGCCGAAATGAATGAGGATACTCGGGAGCATTGAGTCGGATTTTACTCTTACAAATGCGGCAACAAGTCCGATAATAAATGCGAAAGGTATCTGCACGAAGTTTCCGTGAAGGAGTCCGAAAAGAAATGCGCTTGCGAAGATAGCAAATGTTTCGTCATGCCTTTTGAGTACGCCGAGTACAACGCCCCTGTATGCGAATTCCTCGACGAGTGCGGGAATGATCGCAGTGCATATTGTGCTCAGCACAATGTCGGCTAAGCCCGTGGCGGTCTCCTGATCGAGAGCCGATTCAATGTCGATACCGAATATATACAGATTTTCTATCAGGATAGTTATTGCAAGCTGGGCGATCATACAAACCGACATTCCGCCGACTACAAGTGCGGCGAGGTATTTGCCGTCAAGCTTTTTAAAAGGGAAAAGCTCGTTCATCGGTACTTTTGACGCCTTTGCAAGTATCAGTGCGGGTATGAAAATTCCCAGTAATGAAGCAAGTCCTTCATAAGCGTAAAAACCGATCGGCGTGAAACCAACATAAGGGTCATCTGTGGACGGAGTGTTGCGGACTATGCCGGAGAAGAACCCTATTGCCATTATAATAATTGCTACAAGGTACATTGCGCCCAACAGCACGAGCGTCGTTGTTCCCGAAAAAGTGAACGATTTTTTGATCTTGTTTTTCTCGATCTCCTCGGGCGAAGGCTGATAATAATAGCGGTAGCCGTTTGAAACACCCTGATATGCCGGCTGCATATTGTATTGCGGCAGCGGCTGATTATACATACCCGGCTGTGCTGCCGGTGCGTACATCTGGGGCGGTACGCTCTGCATGGGCGGTCTGTTCATCTGGGGCGGTACGCTCTGCATGGGCGGTCTGTTCATCTGAGGCGGTACGCTCTGCATGGGCAGTCTGTTCATCTGGGGCGGTACGCTCTGCACGGGCGGTCTGTTCATCTGATATGGTACGCTCTGTACGGGAGGTCTGTTCATCTGATATGGTACGCTCTGCATTGGCGGTCTGTTAATGGTGTATGATTTTTCTGCGAATGATCTTCCGTCTGGGATACCGCCCGGCTGTACATCATTGATATAGTCGTCGTTCATTTTCACATCTCCTTCTGCTTATTGTCAACAAGTTTATTATTACATACTCTCGGGAACCGTAATATTAAACATATCAAGCACGTTTGCGATCACCGATTTGACCGACATACAGAGCGTGAGTCTTGCCTGCATGAGCGGTTCGTCCTCGCCCTTTACACGGCAGGCGTTGTAGAACTTATGGAACAGCGTTGCAAGCTCGGTCACATAGCGTGTGATCTTTGTCGGATCGTAACTCTTTGCGGAGCTTATGATCTCCTCGGTGTAGGACGCAAGGTGTACGATAAGGTCTATCTCTTCGGGTGCGGTGAGAAGCTGAAGCTCGCTGTCGGTGCATTCTCTCGGAGAGATCCCCTCGGCTGCAAGAGCCTTGATTATCGAGCATATCCTTGCGTGTGCGTACTGAACATAGTAAACGGGGTTCTGGTTATCCTGAGTTACTGCAAGGCCTAAGTCGAAATCCATCTGTGTGTTGGCTTCTCTTGTATTAAAGAGGAACCTTGCGGAATCAACGGGTACTTCGTCGAGCAGGTCGCCCAGCTGAATAGCCTTGCCTGTACGCTTGCTCATTCTCACAAGCTCGCCGTCACGCATAAGCTTTACAAGCTGCATGAGTACAACATATACGCTGTCGCCGTCGTACCCTATGGCGTTCATTGCGCCTTTAAGACGTGCGACATGCCCGTGATGATCTGCGCCCCACACGTTGATAAGCGTTTTGAACCCTCTGTCGAACTTGTTCTTGTGGTACGCTATATCGGCGGTGAAGTAGGTAGGGTTGCCGTTTGCGCGGATGATAACGTCGTCCTTTAATTCAAGCTTTTCTATCTCTTCGGGAGTCTTGCCCTGTTTTTCGAGAAGCTCGGTCACAACCTGCTTGTTTTTATACCAGACAGCGCCGTCCTTCTCATAGGTGAGACCCTTCTCTTTGAGAATTTCAACCACCTCTTTGACTGCGCCGCTTTTGTGAAGCTCGCTTTCAAAGAACCATTTGTCATATACAATGCGGTACTTCTTCATATCAGCCTGCATTTTTGCGATGTTCTTCGGGAGAGCGAAATCAACGAGAGTCTGCTTGCGCACTGTTTCGTCGGAGTTGATAAGGTCTTTCCCGTTTTCTTCTATATACAGCTTAACGGCGTCGATGATGTCTGCGCCCTGATAGCCGTCCTCGGGGAACTCGATCGAGTCATAGCCGTTGACTTCCTGAATAAAGCGCGCGTTAAGCGAGGTTGCGAACTTCTCGATCTGATTGCCTGCGTCGTTTACATAAAATTCTCTCCATACGTCGTAACCGGCTTTATCGAGTACGGCTGCAAGGCAGTCGCCCAGAGCGCCGCCCCTTGCGTTGCCCATGTGCATGGGTCCCGTCGGGTTTGCAGATACGAACTCAACCATTACCTTTTCGTTATTGCCGAAATCGCTGCTGCCGTAGTTTTCTCCCGATTCCGATATTTCTTTAAGAACGTCCGAATAATACGAGGGCGAGAGGAAAAAGTTGATAAATCCCGGACCTGCGATCTCGCAGCGGTCGATGTATGTTGATGAAAGATCAATATTGTTTACGACTGCGGCGGCTATTTTCTGCGGCGCTGTGCGGAACACTCTTGCGCATGCCATAGCTGCGTTTGTTGCAAAATCGCCGTTTTTCTTGTCGGCGGGCTTTTCTATTATAAAATCGGGCAGCTCGGCTTTGATAAGCTCGCCGTTTTCCATAGCCTTGCAGAAAGCCTGTGAAACGGCTTCTTTAAGCTCTTTTGCTGCTTTGATTGCTGTTTTTGACATATCGTTTATTCTCCTTCGGTTATTCTGCCTTCTCTTTGAGAGAGATCTCAAGATGATGGTGCCTGATGTTTTCGTTATCGAGATCGGTAGTATATACCGCCGATATTTTACATTCGTTTTCGTTTGCGTCAATTACGAGAGAGGTGGTAAAGATACCCATTTCAAACGATCCGAAAGGCGTATTGTATACGCACGAGTGACGTATATCTTTTTCAAGCTGAAGAATCGACGTCACGCCGTCTTTTGCCGACTTTGTAAGGGTGACCTTATCCTCGGAATGTATCGTTATTGTATTGATGATATAATCATCGGATTTTTTATCTACGAGATCACCGTCGGGATACTCTTTGTATGTGAGCGTTGTCTGTGCGGTGCTGTAATTATACTCGGCTATGGTCGTAAGCCCGATCACCTCGTTATCGTCGTCGTCCTCATACGTAATTGTTCCTGTCATGGTTATTATATATTCCTTCACTCTTTCACATCCTTAATTCTTTAATAATTATGGATATCGACACGGCTGACATTTTCCCCTATATTTGAACGCAGAAAGATAGAAGCTATCTGTGAGAAGCCCTCGGTTCTGTCGCTGACGTAAAACTCGCACTCACCCTCTTTATCCGATGTGTTGAGCAGAGATTTCTCCGCAAGCACGTTAGAAGCGTAGAGCGCAGTTTCTTTGCCGCTGTCGATCAGCTTTACATCCATGCCGACATATTCTCCGATGACTGCCTTGAGTATCGGGTAGTGTGTACATCCGAGGATTATCGTATCTACCTGCTGTTCCTTGAGTACGCTCAGATAGCGTTCCGCCGTAAGCATTGCTATCGGGTCGTCAGTACCGAAAAAGCCTTCTTCGACTATCGGCACGAACAGCGGGCAGTCTTTCTGGAATACCTTTATCGAGCCGTCAAGTTTTTCTATTTCTTTTTTATATGCGCCTGTCGAGATCGTAGCGCGCGTACCGATAACGCCGATACGTCCGTTCTTCGTTGCTTTGACTGCCGCTGCGGCTGTCGGGGCGATAACATTTACATACGGGACGGGCAGCTTGCTGCCAAGTTCCGTAGCCGTAGAGCTGACTGTTCCGCAGGCTGCGATGACCATTTTTACATTTTTGCTAAGCAAGAACCGCGCGTCTTGTTCGGCGTATCTTCTTATTGTTTCAACACTTCTGTTTCCGTAAGGAACTCTGCCTGTATCTCCGAAATAAATTATATTTTCATGCGGCATGATAGACCTGAGCTGCTTTACCGCGGTAAGACCGCCCAGACCGGAATCAAATACGCCGATAGGCTGATTGGACATATAAAAACCTCCAGTTAGAAAAATGCTGTCAATAATATATTTTACCATAAACAAAGCCCGTGTGCAATTATTATTTCAAAATTTCGGGGTAAAAAGTAGTGACAAACGAGTATTTTTGAGGTATAATCATATTATTATACGAAAAGGAAAGGAAATCAATGCTATGATAAACAAGGCGTTTGAAATTGTGAACCGGAAAGTAGAGGCGGCTCTGTCGGAGCAGGGGTATGTTCGCAGGAACGTTACCGGCACAGACCCCAACGAGCTGGTAACTCTCTATACGGGAGAGGAAACCGCTTATTCGGTACTCTACTATTACGATAAGAAGCATATGGTGATGAGGACATGCTCCATGACGGAGGACGGTCCCGACAACGAATGGAAGACGATCGGCACATGGATGTTTGACCCCGCAACCGACAAGGAGCGCGAAGCGGAGTCCATAGGCAACGATTTTGCCGAAAGCGTATCGGGACCCGTGTTTGTACAGGCATCGAAAGTACAAAAGAAAAAGAAGAAGAACACCGACGACGGCAGCGGCGATCCGCTGTTTTTCTCGAAAAGGCTTGTAGGGCTGTTCCCCGAGCTGAAAGATGAGATAAAAGCCGAAGAGGACGGCTACGAGCAGTTCAGAGGCGTTGCATTCACGAGAGAATTTATCGTGCCCAAGGTGGAGAGACTTCTTGCACGAAACGACAAGAGCGAGATAGATAAGCTTTCGGAGATACTCTCTGCGCAGTACGGCTACTGCGATCTCGATACGCGTTCCATTATCACGATGGTTATCCTGAATTCAGTAACGGACGAGGCGAAGATAAAGTCGCTCAGGGAAAATATGAGCGACGAGCTTGTCAAAGCATGGAAGGCAGCCGAGAAGTTCAGAGGCAAAAAGGTGAAGCCCGCAAAGAAAAAGAAGCAGTCTTTCATGCAGAAAATGGCGGAGCAGAGCATAGAGAACCGCAACGCCTATATGAATCAGATGAATAACAGGTAAGATGTGACTGCGTACTGCGTATTACCGACGGATATATCAAAAATATTTACAAAACCCCTTGACAGTTTACTTTAACTGTGGTAAGATAAGTTTACCTCGCAAGGGGTTTTATTTTTTGTGCCCTTTTGAGGGAGGCTAAATTTACCGCAAAAACGGAGGTGCCGCTACAATGAGAGT
>CADBRK010000286.1 GCA_902797065.1 uncultured Ruminococcus sp. | reverse complement strand
CAATCATAGCCGCTGTCGTGAATACCGTAACCGATACAGTATGTCACAGCCGTAACGGTATCGCCTGCGGAAATACGCTTTGTCTTTGAACCCTCCACGGTTACACTCTGCTTTTCATCGGGAGCGTATTCATTCGCTGTGAGATAGTACGCCCCACCGGCAGCAGCAAGCACAGCCGCAATCACCGTCACTGCAACGATACCTTTAAATACAGATCGCTTCTTCATAGTCTATGTCCTCTCAACGCAATAAGTTTTTTAACATCTGCATGACCGGTTTTGAAACCCGTCATTTTATTTTACTACAAAACCCTGCATTTCCGCAAGAGTAACAGGTATTTTTTTACAAATACTGCAATATGATCCAGACGGCGGCTGCTCCAACCGTCAAAGCCCCAAAAACAACCGCCGCTATAACAAATATATTATGACTCTTATTCTTTTCGAGACGTTCGAGCGGATCGTACTGTTCGGGCGCAAATACTACTGTATGCGTTATGGCAGCTTCGGGCATTTGTGCAGGCGTATCGGGTGTTATCTCGATGTTCTTCAGCAACTCGCTTCCGAACATCTTATCCACCTGTTCGGGGTCGTCGGGCAACACGGCAATATATTTGTCACGGCTGCGGATAAGATACCCGTCTTTGCCTCCCGTCGGATTCAGCACACGCTTGTTGAAGGTTATCTCCATCTTTGTATCATTCACATAATCCGACAAAACATTCATCACGTTCCTGTCTTTGCCCGATGACAGACCGCCGATTATAATTATAAAATCAGAATCATTCAGCGAGGTTTTCAGCTTGTCACGGAAATCATCTTTCGATACTGCCGCAATAGCTTTACTCAGACTCAGATCCTTTACTCCGTCCAGCTTTTTGCCGAGACTTCGCTGGATATATCCTGTTTTATATGCGATATAATAAATAACGCTGCAAATCATCGTCTATCCCCCATATATCATAGATCTTTCCCTTTGATTTTCTCCCAATACGCTTTGAAAGCCTGTTCGTTTTTGTTGTCTCCGAACTCATAGTATCTGGCATTTTTCAGAATATCGGGCAGATACTGCTGCTTCACCCAGGAATTCGGGTAATCGTGCGGATATTTGTAGAACTGCCCTTTGTTCGGGTTATCCTCTCCGTCATAATGCTTGTTCTGCAAATGACGGGGTATCGAGCCAATCTTTCCGCTTTGAATATCGGCTGACGCCCTTGCTATTGCGTTATATGCCGAATTTGATTTGGGTGCATTGGCTGTCATCACCACAGCGTCAGCAAGCGGTATTCTTGCTTCGGGCAGCCCTACGGCGTTGGCAATATCGACGCACGCCTTCACTATAGGTATCAGCTGAGGGTACGCAAGACCTACATCTTCACACACGCACACCATCAGCCTTCTGCACGCAGAAGGAAGATCGCCTGCCTCAAGCAGCCTTGCAAGATAATACAAAGCGGCGTCGGGGTCCGAGCCTCGCATGGACTTCTGAAAGCCCGACAATATATCATAGTGAGAATCGCCGTCACGGTCATATCTCAAAGCACTTTTCTGTGTAAGCTCCTTTGCCGATTCAAGCGTTATCACCTCGCAGCCGTCTTTCTTTACCGATGTAAGCGCGGTAAGCTCTACTGCGTTCATAGCCTTTCGCACATCTCCGCCGCAGGCTGTGGCTATGTAGCGTGTTACGCCGTCCTCGATCTCAAACACCGTACTGCGCTGCTTTGCGGCGAGATCGAACCCACGGATAACTGCTTTTTCCACCTCATCGGGAGTAACTGTCTTGAACTCAAAGACAGTGCTTCGGCTTAGGATAGCGTTGTATACATAAAAATACGGATTCTCTGTTGTAGACGCAATAAGCGTAATGCTGCCGTTCTCGATAAATTCGAGCAGTGTCTGCTGCTGCTTCTTGTTGAAATACTGAATCTCGTCAAGGTAGAGTAATATCCCGTTCATACCGGCAAATGTGTCCAGCTGAGCAACAATATCCTTGATGTCCTGAGTTGACGCAGTTGTTGCGTTGAGCTTGCGCAGCGTTTTGTTTGTACGCGCGGCAATGATCGACGCTAAAGTTGTTTTGCCTATGCCCGACGGTCCGTAGAATACCATATTGGGAATCTCGCCCGACTCTATGATCTTCCGAAGGGGTTTCCCCTCTCCGAGCAAATGCTTTTGTCCGACGACATCGTCAAGAGACGTCGGTCTGATCTTGTCTGCCAAAGGCGGCATATAATTACCTCCGTAGATGATTAATCAAAATTACTCTCGTCGTATCCGAGCGAACGGAGTATCCCCTCACGGTTTCTCCAGTCCTCTTTTACTTTTACCCAGAGCGTCAGATTGATCTTGCAGTCGAAGAAATTCTCCATATCCTGTCTTGCGTATGTGCCGATCTTTTTCAGCATAGAGCCGCCCTTGCCGATTATAATGCCCTTATGGTTCGCGCGTTCGCAGTATATGGTGGCGTCTATATCCGTTATTCCGCCGTCGCTGCGCTGCTTGAAGCGTTCGATCACCACCGCCGTACCGTGTGGTATCTCCTTGTCGGTCAGGCGAAGTATCTTTTCTCTGATAATCTCCCCCGCAAGGACTCTCTCGGGCTGATCGGTAAGCGTGTCGGGGTCAAACATATGCTCGCCCTCCTCCGCCTGCTTCGAGAGTGCGCCGATCAGGTCGTTAATTCCGCTGCCTGTCTGTGCAGACACGGGTACAATATCGTCAAAATCGTGTTCTTTGCTGTATGCTGCGATATATTTGATAACATCGTGCTTATCTTTCAGAGTATCTATCTTGTTGAGCGCAAGCACCGAAGGGATACCCATACTCTTGAATCTCTGTATAAGCATTTTTTCGGTATCGCCCGGTTCTCTGTCGCACTCCGCAACCAGCAGACATGCGTCCACTCCCGCAACCGATTCGTTTATCGAACGAACCATGTATTTGCCGAGGCTGTTCTTCGGCTTATGAAGCCCCGGAGTATCTATAAATACAAGCTGTATATCATCTTTAGTATAAACGCCCATGATTCGCGTCCGTGTAGTCTGCGGCTTTGACGAAACTATGGTTATCTTCTGCCCCAGTATTCTGTTGAGTATAGATGATTTGCCGACGTTGGGTCTGCCGACTATTGCTATAAAAGCTGTTTTTTGCATAATAATACCTCATTCTTTGAGTTCTTTAAGCTGTCCGCAAAAAATGCAGCCCGCTTGCTTTTGCGGGCCGATTTCGTTAACCTTATCAGTTGTCCTCGATAACATATGACGAAGACGCAGGAAGTCCGAGCTGCTCCATAACAAGTTCTTCCTTTTCTCTCATATGTACTCTTTCGAGTCCTGTTTCGTGGTCGTATCCCAAAAGATGGAGAACCGAATGTGCAGTGAGATAGCCTATCTCCCTCTGCAGGGAATGTCCGTACAGATTTGCCTGATCGACTGCCTTCTCCACGGAAATAACAACATCTCCGAGCATTTTTGCTCCTGTTGACGGGTCAAGGTCATACTTGCCGTCCTCTCCGAGCGGGAATGACAATACGTCAGTTGCCGAATCTATGTTTCTGTATTGGAGATTGAGCTTGTGTATTTCCTCGTTGTCAACAAATGTTACACTAATCTCGGCAGAGCCTTCAAATTTCTCAAGCTTAAGAACTGCATTGCAGCATCTGCGAACCAGCATGCGCATACCTGTCGGTATTTTTACTTTCTTTTGTTGGTTGGTTATTACAACCTTTATCTTGTCAGTCATTTGTTATGCCTTGCCTCCTCTATTTTAGCATACGCCTTGATTATATCCTGCACAAGCTTATGCCTTACAACGTCCTTTTCGCTGAAAGCGACCTGTGCAATATCGTCTATATTCCTGAGAACCCTGATACATTCCTTCAGGCCGCTGCGGCTTCCGCTCGGCAGATCGATCTGGGTAATATCTCCCGTAATGACCATCTTGGAGTTGAATCCGAGCCTTGTGAGGAACATCTTCATCTGTTCGCCCGTGGTATTCTGCGCTTCGTCGAGAATAATAAAGCTGTCGTCGAGAGTACGCCCTCTCATGTACGCAAGCGGCGCAACCTCTATGTTGCCTCGTTCGACATACCTCTGATAAGTCTCCGCGCCGAGCATGTCGAAAAGAGCATCATACAGCGGACGAAGATACGGGTCAACCTTGCTTTGCAGATCTCCGGGAAGAAATCCCAGCTTCTCGCCCGCTTCGACAGCAGGCCGTGTCAGGATTATCCTGTTCACCTCGTGCGCCCTGAACGCCGTTACCGCCATAGCTACCGCGAGATAAGTCTTGCCTGTTCCTGCAGGACCTACTCCGATGGTTATTGTGTTATTCTTGATGGCGTCGCAGTACTTTTTCTGTCCGATGGTCTTCGGCTTGATGGGCTTGCCCTTTGCCGTTACACAGATGCAGTCCCCGGTCAGCTGTGAAAGCTTTGTTTCCCCTCCCTCGTTCACAAGGGATATACAGTAGCGTACGTTTTGCTCGTTGAGTGTTTCGCCTTTGTTGATAAGGGAAAGTAAACTTTCGATCGCACGGCAGGCAAGAGAAACCTTCTCTATATCACCGCAGACTTTAAGCTCGGAACCGCGAACGATAACACGAACGTCGTATTCATGCTCGATAAGCTTGATGTTTTCGTCAAAGCTTCCGAACAGCATGACCGCCTGTTCCATACGCTCTATATTAATGATCTGTTCAGTCATCCAGTCACCGACCTTTGTTTTTGGGAATGTCACAATACTATTGTTTCAGGTTCATAAAGCATTATAACATATATTTTTGAAAATGTCATCAAAAAACAATAAATTTATTAATCTTTTTGAAATTTTATAAAAAGTACACAAACCAAAAATCCGTTTTTCGGTAATATATACGGTTTTATATGTGAACTTTTGTGAATTACAACAAACAATCATTCTATATTAAAAACACAGTTCGTCAATATTTCGGGTGACGCCTGCAATTTTTCGTCAAAATGTCCTATCGGCATACAAAACAAACAAAGCCCCGAAAAAACTTTGTTTATATTTGCACAAAAAAATCAGCTAAATATTATTGGGTCGAAATATTCAAAGAGAATTAAAATGTTATTTTCGGTTCAAAATCGTTCATGTAATTATGCTTT
>CADBRK010000285.1 GCA_902797065.1 uncultured Ruminococcus sp. | reverse complement strand
GACGATGAGTTTGATAATTATATCATACCGTCCGCAGAGAAGATGTCGCAGGGGTATGTCATGCCGTACTGCGACTGTCCGCTTGACGGCTACAAGACAGGCGAAAGCGTATATCTTGATATTATCAACCGTGCAAAACGGTATGTTCACATCATGACGCCGTACCTCATTCTTGACAACGAGCTTGAGACCGCTCTGAAATTTGCCGCACAGCGGGGCGTGGACGTAAAGCTGATCCTGCCAGGCATACCCGACAAAAAGGGCGTCTACGCACTGACAAAATCAAATTACAGATACCTCACCGAAGCGGGCGTTAAATTATTTGAATATACGCCCGGGTTCGTACATGCAAAGGTGTTTGTAAGCGACAGCGAAAAAGCCGTTGTCGGTACGATAAACCTCGATTACAGAAGTCTGTATCATCATTTTGAGTGCGCGGCGTATATGTACAAAACAGAATGTATAGCCGACATTGAAAATGACTTCCTGAAAACTCTCTCGCAGTGCAGGAAGGTCACACCTGAGACGATCAAGCACGAAAAATTGGGTTACAAGCTTCTCGGCTCGGTCATGAAACTGTTTGCACCTTTAATGTAAATATCCCCGCTCCGTCAAAACACGGCGCGGGGTTCTTTTACGGTCTTATTACAGCCAGTATTCCGTTTGTTTCGCAGTCCTCGATAATCCTTGCTCTTGTATCCAGCGCACGCGACAGCTCGACTTTGCCGTCTTCTATCTCCTCGTCGGAGAGTTTGTCCGTAACGCCGTATATGCTGTTCATCATAGAAACAAGGCCGTATCCGTCGTCCATATCAAACGAAGTGAAATCCGGGTAATTCGAGAGCATCTCGTCGATCTTCATTTCTGCGTCGTCTCTGATCTCATCGTCGGACTTGCCTTCCGTCTCCTCGTTCGTCATAACAATGACCGTACTGTCGGAGATAAGCCCGAACGGCGATTTTGAATCAACATAATATGTAAAATGCTTGATGATCTCGTTTTCTTTGTCTGTAAGTTCGCGTGTGCAATACTTTACTATATTCATATAATAACATCTCCTCGGTACAAGTTAATTCTATTATATTATAAAGTATAGTATCTGTCAACAGTTTATTTTACAATTTCGCCCTCCCAGTCGATAATTCCTCCGAATTCTTTTAAACAAGGAGCTAAGCTCCAACAAGCTCGCTTGATTGGAGCGAGCGACGACGTCAACAAACGTCGGGGAGCTTTAGCTCCTGCGGACGTCGGTGGGGGATTTAAACCCACCACCGACGGACGTATGGAACCCGCCGCCTAAAGAGGCGGGGGACATCGACGTTTGTTATATTCGTATACCCGTAAGAAGCAAGTTTGCCGCTTGCCTCCTTGCTTCTTCTGCCGCTCCTGCAATACACAAGTATAGTCTGTTCCTTGTCGGGCAGTTCGGGAATATTATCGTCCGTGATAGTTTCGTTCGGGATACATATTGCGTTCGGGATATGGCCTTGTGCAAATTCTTCTTCGGTACGCACGTCAAGGATAATGATATTCTCGCCGGAATCCATAATTCGCTGTGCTTCCTCCCGGGAGATCTGCTCATACTCCGTCTGCATGACGGCTTCCGACGACGTATCCGTGCCCGACACTGTCTGCGAAGCGTTTTCGGACGCACACGACGATAGAAGCAGCATGACCGCAGCCGCAAATAAGACCATTCTTCTCATATCAATACACCTTTTCTATTTTTTTGTCGTATGGTATACCGTAGCGTGTACGGAACTTCTGCAGATCAAACTCGTCCTCGATAAGCATGACTTCCTCGATCTTACCCGTGGTTTTATTTTTGAACCCCGCTACCTTTTCGCCCGTACATATGCTGCACCTGATCACCGGTACGCAGCCTTCGGGGATCTGTTCGGTCTTTCTCTTAAAAATACTCATTGTTAAAACTCCCGCATGATTATTGATCCGTATGTGTTTACGTTTATTAATCAGATTATATCACACCGAATCGTGCAAGTCTATAGAATATTTTTACAAACAGAAAGGGGACACCGCCGGGTGCCCTCTTCCTGTTTTGTTTTGGGGTTATTTATCTTAATATAAGTAGATGGTTGGGTCAACATACTCACCGTTCTCGCGAATCTCAAAGTGAAGGTGAGCACCCGTGGAATCTCCCGTTGAACCGATAGCGCCTATAACCTCGCCCTGTTCAACATAAGTCCCCGGGGCAACATAAATATCACTGCACTGTGCGTACAGAGTCTGATACCCGTTGCCGTGATCTATAATTATGTAACAGCCGTAGTTCTCCGTGCCGTAGTCAAATACGGCAGTGGTGACATAACCCGACGCAGCGGCTGCGATCGGCTGACCGTCTGCAGCGCCGTCCGAGATGTCGATACCCTTATGCAGCTTTTCGCCCTGATAGCCGAAATAGTTGGTGATATAACCGCATGTCGGCGCAGGCCAAATAAACTGTGAGTTTTTCGGCTTTGTGGAAGTTTCTGTTGTTTCTGCTGTCTCCGTTGTCTTTGTCTGATCGTCTATCGGCGAAGCTGAGGTATCGGTATCTTTAACTGTATCCGTATCCGTTGATGTAGTTTCCTCGGTATCCTTAGCATTCGTCTTTATAGCATTCTCGTTATCCGGAGAAATTGTAATGATCTCTTTGACAGGCTTTGTTGTCGCTTTAACGGAGATATTCTCTTCATCTATCTTCACTCCGTCGATGTATGTCACACGGTTAACGGCAACACCCTCGCCTATCTGACCCTTTGTTGTGACCTCCTCGTAATTATCCGACTTAGTCTCGTCAACAACATATTCCGTCTTGTATCTCAGCTTGACATTCTTTTCTTCAAGAATATTCACTTTGTAACTGAGATCTATATTATTAAGCAGCCTGTCTTTAAGCACGTCGGGCGTCACGATAGAATCGCTTGAATAGACTCCCGTTTCGAGAATTATGCTGCTGTTGAACTCCACGCTTTCTACTTTACCTTTATCGGAAGCAAAATTCTCCTTCTGACCGATAAGTATATCTTCAAGCACCTTCTGCGCTTCTTCCTCGGTCGTCACCGCTCCCACAAAATCTCCGTCGGCAAACACACCGCATATATTATCGGTAAGCGTGCTGTCGTTTGCGATGATCGAGCGGCTAAGCTCTGTCGAACTCTTGAAGTCTGATGTGTTGCTCACAACAGTGACCGTGTACTTCGGCTGATCTTCGAGAGAGTCAAGGCTCTTGTTGATGATCCTGCTGTCGATGATACTTGCAGCCTCTTCCACAACTTCCGCATTCTCAACCATGCCCAGCGTCTGATCCTTGTACGTTATCGCAAGCCCGAACTGCAGCGAGCTTAAATACGATACCGTTGCAGCCAGCACCACCATTGCCGTTATCGGCATGAGAGTATTTGCAAGCCCGGAGCGTCTTTCCTTTCGCCTTGCGAGCTTACGTTTTTTCTGACGTTCGGCTCTTTCACGGCGTATGTCTTCGATGGTCTTGTAATCATCCTCCGTTACGCTGTAAGACGGACAGCTTAACGGCTCTTCCTTTTCAGAGTCGAAATAATCGGAAATACCCGACGAGAAATTATTGAGTATTTCTTCTGTTATCTCAAACTCCTTTTCAAATTCAAAATCTGCCAATTTAAACAACCCCTAAATAAAAGTTACATGAATGTAAAATTTAACTATCTCTATTATAACAAAAAGTAACAGAAATGCAACCCTTTTTGATCATTTTTGTAATAATCAG
>CADBRK010000284.1 GCA_902797065.1 uncultured Ruminococcus sp. | reverse complement strand
CTAAGCTCCAACAAGCTCGCTTGATTGGAGCGAGCGACGACGTCAACAAACGTCGTGGAGCTTTAGCTCCTGCGGGCGTCGGTGGGGAATTTTACCCACCACCGACGAACGTATGGAACCCTTAGCCTTACGAGGCGGGGGACATCGACGTTTGTTATACTTTTTAATCTAAAGTAATACCCGATCAAATCGAAAGCTGTTTGGTAGGAAGAAGGTCGGGCATGCAGAAAGGATTATTGGATGTGGGAATTAATTAATCAACAGCGCTTCGATTTGATCTCAGTGTTACGCCACACAACATATGATCATTGGTGATAAGCTGATCAGTTACAAAAGCCGGATTCATGCTATTGAATGTGTGTTTACTTTGATAATATAGAATGATGCGCAAAATGTCAAGCAAACATGCAATTTTAAAAATATTTTGTCGAAATTAAAAATTTCTACCTAATATATTCCGTAATTATTTGACGTAAAGTCGTTATTATGGTAGTATATACTTGGTGATAAGCATGAACAATATTTTACTTTACGATGACAATGCGGCTTCTGTAAAAGAGATCAAAGAGCTTCTCGAAAACGCTTTGGGCAATACGGAGCATCATATCTTTACAGCATCCCTGATGTCGGACGCCGATAAGATCCTGGAAACAACGAAAATTGATATAGCCTTTCTCGACATTGTTCTCGAGAACGGAAACGGGATCAATTACGCAGTCAATATACAAAGCCGATTTCCGAATTTGCAGGTGGTCTTTGTAACAGGGAATGCAGTGTTCAGTGAACAGATTTTTGACGCTCAGCCTTCCGGCTTTCTCATAAAGCCCGTTACACCGAACAAAATAAAGAGAGTTCTCGATCAGCTCAGCATGAATGAGAAAGGTAAAAATGATGAATCAGATGTTTTGATATACTCAACCAAAGAGAGCGGCGTAGTAAGTTTTCCGTATGCTCAGACAGGCTATTTTGAATATTCAAAAAGAAGAATAAATATCTTCACACCCGATGGCAAAAAGATAGGCTCGTTTCCGTCGGGTATTGAAGAATTCGAGAAAAAACTGCCCTCTTGCTTCCATCGCTGCCATTACTCATTCTGGATAAATCTTGCTAATACAAAAGAAATATGCAGATATAAGGCAATTACTGTCGCAAACGTCGTGATACCCATAAGTCAGAACAGGTTTATGGACACTCGTGAAGCGTACGTAAAATATTTAACCAAAAAGCTTTAATACAGGTGCAGAAATGAGGTATAAGAATTGACAATAACGGCAGCAGATCTTCTCGGACAATTCAATATAGTTATTCCTATGTATTTTTTGGTATTCTACTTTCAGCAGCTTGATATGCTCAAGTACAAACTTATTCCTACATGGCTGATGATTTCATCTGCTATGGTCGCAAGATTTATTATTTTTGAAAAGGCTCTTGCCATACCAACAGAAAACCCTATCATATCCATTGTGGGAATAGTGATCTTGTCGCTTGCAACAGTTTTTCTCGAAAAGGGCAGCTACAAAAAAAGAATATTATTCTCACTATGGAGTCTTGTATGTATGTACATTTCTTTAGGCATCATCACACTAACTATATTTACAATTCATAATTATCAATCATGGACAGAGCTTATAGACGACGGAATGTACTCGTTTGGTCAGACACTTTCATTTGATTCTCTCTTTGCTCTTTTGATGCTTACGTGTATTATCGTGAAAATGAAACACCGCAACTTTAAGCGCGATATTGTGAATATATCTGTGATTGTAGGATTTTCTCTGCTTCATTATCTGATAACAGCCGTATACTTTTCAGATTATTCTGCGGTTACGGAAAGAAATCTGTTCTTTTGGAGCGTACTGCAAATAATCATGATCATACTTCTGATCGGACAGTATTATATATTCATTGCCCGCCAGGAATCCGACAAACATCTCGAAGAGGTAAAGCGGCTTCAGACAGAGCGAGACTACACTTTGCGGTATTATGAGCTGGCAAAAGAGAACGAAAACAAAACAGCCCAGCTCCGACATGATCTGCAGAACGAAATACAAGCCGTGCGTGCATTGGTAAAGGACGGAGAATACGAAGACGCCGAAAACATCTGGAGTGAAATGCAGTCACGGCTTGAAAGTACGAAATCTGTACAATACTGTTCGCTGCCTTTGCTGAATGCCGTTCTTAACGTTAAACTTTCTGGCATTGAAAACCGGGGTATATCAACGGATATTATACTTCAAAAATGTGAATACGTGCCCCTGTCACCCTACAATATCTGCAGTCTGTTCGGCAATTTGCTTGATAATGCGATCGAAGCCGTGACCAAAGAACAAGGCGTCAAGGAGATCATAATGCACAGTAATGTCAAAAACGGGCTTTTCTTGTTAAAGGTACAGAACACCTGCACTGTCATGCCCCGAGTTGACAACAATAAAAACTTTATTTCCGACAAGCAGGAACCCGATCACGGACACGGTTCACGCATAATTCGCCGTATCGTACAGGAACACTCTGGACAATATATGACGCAATTTGAAGATAGCCTGATGACCGTTATTATCGCACTGCCTGTAAAGGAAACGGAAAACAAAGCCATGACTGACACCTGAAGTGAAGGTCATGGCTTATTATTGTAATCATAAAACAATTCATCAAGAAGCTTGTCCAGCTGTTTTTTATCACCGAACGCAGCTTTGATAAATGCACCTGCATTACGGAACATAAGCTTGAAATAGAGCCAGTCACCCAGATCATCAAATTTTCGCGTAGAATTGATAAGATAGTTATTTTTCAGGACAGTGTACTTTTTTCCGTGTGATTTACCATACTTTTTGAGCTTTTTTGCGGTTTGGACATCCTCCATAGCTTTTATCTCAACAAAGCCGCCGATACTATTAAACGTACTGCGTTCCGCCCAGAATATACCGCAATAAAGACCTGTAAGCCGGAAAGAGATACGGCACAGCAGATCGTTGCAGCGTAAAGGGAAAGAATACCTCTCGAAGCGTATCGGCGCACCGCCGCCTATGTATCTGCCGGTATTCATGAGGGTTACTATCTCCTCTATTGTACCCTCCGTCATCTGATTATCGGCGTCTATTGTAACGATCAGATCTCCTTTTGCCGTAAGGATTCCGGTGTTCCTGACCTTTGCTATGCATCTGTCCGTATTATACAATACTGCGGCACCGTTCTGAACAGCGATCTCAGCCGTGTTATCGGTACAGCGGTTACATACAACTATTATTTCTACCGTACCGCCATACACAGCCGCTGCAGACTTAACGGAGGAAATACAGCGTCCGATATATTTTTCTTCATTATGCGCAGGTATTACAACCGAAACAACAGGTTTATACATAGCAGAACCCTCACTATTATACTCAAACGAAATTCCGTATTAAAAATGCTATTGCTAAACGTATTACGAATAAAATATATCATATAAAGGTGTACCGTACAATACGCAAATCAGAGCATTTCTTAAAACAGAACGACACCGCCTACATCTGTGAGCGGACTGTTTGCCAAAGAGCGTACATGAACAGAATAATTCAGACAAAATGCTTTAATGCTTTCATAGTCGGGGTGCGGTTCGAGATTGCCGGTAAAGTACAGAATATCATTCAGCTGAAAGCAGCTTCCGCCTATGAATCCGCCGTATCGTTCGCACAGAGATATATACCCGGGCTGTATTCTAAGGCAGTCAATATTGTTTGAGATACACGCTTTATATATGGATTCATCCGAAGTGATCACCGCTTTGTCGGAAACTATCGCAGACGAACACTTTGCGTATCCCTGTGATACATGTATGAGATCATAATCGGGAAAAGCATTGACAATGCTATGATCTATATAATGAGTGTTTGCTATAATCTTCCTGCCAATTACTGCCATATTCAGCTTAACGCAATCCGGATAAACAAATTTACTTATAGATTTATCTGTATATTTAATAATATCGCAAGTTTTTTCGATAATCTTATCGTTAAATTTATCGTTGTCTTTTAGAAGAAACAGTACATTATCTACTTTCAGTATTTGCATATCGGCGTGTGAGCTTTCATAGTTTTCGGTTTCTTCATTATAAGACGGTACTTCGATCACTTCCAGCCCCATTGAAGAAAGAATTTGTATTATCCCTTTGTATCTGTATGATACTGCGGCGTACATAAAAAATCACCTGCGCAATGCCTCTACGGGCTTATATTTAGACGCTTTGTATGCAGGAATAATACCGAACACCGTTCCCAATAACCCCGAGAGTATTACCGCCCTGAATATAGAGTGATAAGAAATATCCAGATCAATTTTCAGGATAGCCGCGCCTGTCTTTATGGTTATGATCGCCCCGATTATCCCTGCTGCCGTGCCTATAATGGAAATTATAACCGATTCTGCAAGAAAGTCAAGCAAAATATCAAGTGATGAAGCTCCGATCGATTTTTTTATACCAATTTCTTTTACACGTTCATTAACCGAGATCAGCATGATGTTTACTATACTTATTCCCGCAACAAGAAGTGAAACCGCCCCGATTATAGTCAGAACTCTTGTGACAAGCGACATCATGCTTTCAAACGAATTCTTTTGACCGGCAAGGTCCTTTACGGCATAATGCCCGGAGGTATTGTGAAGAAGCGTTGTTTTTATTCTGTCCGAGAGTATTGCCGTATCTGTGTCGGAATTGATCTTTAAAAAAACCTGGCTGAAATTCGGTGAATCGGAGATAATGCTGTACGGCATATACAAAAAATCAGGGAAAAAATTCCCCATTGCAGACTGCATTATTCCCTTGCCGGTTTTTACGATGCCGACAACTTCAAGGCTGCCCGTATGAGATGACGATGAAAGAGTAACCGTTCTGCCGACTGAGTTTTCGCTGCCGAATATTTCTTTCGCAAGCGATTCCTCGAGAACACAAACGCTCTTATTCATCATAATATCGCTCTTGTCTATCAGTCTGCCATACATGAGGTCAAAGCTTACAACGCTTTTTGCTTTCTCATCTATTCCCCATACGAGCGCCGAAGAATCAACCGCACCCGAGCTTACTCTCGAAGTGCTGATAGTGACGGGCGCAGTTACCGATACTCCGTCAATCCGGGATATAATGTCGGTTTCTTCTTTTTTGAGAGTAGTTCCGTCGTTTTCCGGAGAAACAATAAGCCCGTTCATTCCTAGGCTGTCAAGCTCCTCGGATAATGCTTCCGCTCCGAAATTGCTGACCGAGTTTACCGTCAAAACAGATGTTACCCCTACAGCGATACTGATTACGGTGAGAATAAATCTCAGTTTGTTCTCCAACAAGCATTTGAATGTAAATCTCAGCTTACTTCTCATTGATCATTACCTCTCCGATTATATTTTCCTTCTCTTCATCAATAGCGGAAATATCACATACCACAATATCTCCTTCGGTAAGACCGCTTAGTATTTCTTTGCCTTCACTGTATTCTTCGCCGCAGATAACAGAGCGTTTTCTGCATGTATTGTTCTCTGAGATATACACGAATGTTTCTCCGCTTTCATCTGTTTCGATCGACGGGTACGGCGCAATAAGAACATTTTCTTTTTGAGCGGTAATAACACTGCAATTTGCAGTATAGCCTCTTTTCAGGCTGTCGGCTCTGTTTTCAATGGCTATCGTCACCTTGACGGTCGTCGCCCGGTTCAATGAGTTTCCTGTCCGGCTTGCGCAGTCTCCGATTTCTTTTATATACCCGTCAAATGGAACCGATAGCGCATTTACTGTAATTTTTACAGGCTGTCCTTCGTGAAGCTGCTCTATTATATTTTCGGAGACATCAGATATTATTTCATAATTATTATTATCCCCGGACACAGAAAACAACGTACTGCCTTTTGTATATACACCGTCAATATCTGTATTGATACCGTATATTCTTCCCGAAACATCTGCTTTGTATATGACTGCTTCTATATTGCTGCCGAGCAAACTTTCGATACCGCTGCCCTCGGAGAGTACGGAAGAAATAATTTCCGTAAAGTCATTGTCGTCTTGTATCTCCGCTGCAGCCAGTACGGCGTCTCCTTCATTGACGTAATCTCCTTCTTTAACAAACAGATACTGCACAATACCGCTGCCTTTCGCAATACATTCATGTGAATCTGCCGCCCTGACCGTACCGGAGACATCAATAACCTTTTCTGCAGACGTTCCGGATAACCGAATTCCTTTTACCGTGTTTATATTATCAATACGAGTATAACCCGAACCTAATATAATCAATATAATCGAAATTGACATAAAAAACAGTATTAAGTATTTTTTCATCAAGCTGCCCCCGTATCCGTTAATCATGCAGGAAATCCTGACCGATACCATTCTTGTCAGAGAGGTATCGGTCGGAAAAGTGTTAATAATTATTTGAATTATATTCGGAATTCCCGTCAAAAAAGTCTTCTACATTTGATTCGATCGAAGAACCGATATTATCCATTCCGTCGGCAACATCGTTTATTACTTCTCCCGTCATACTACCGACATCGTGTATAACGCCTTTGTTTGTATCGGTATTTTCATTACGATCTGACACAGCAGACGACATATCCGAACTTACACGTCTGCTTGAATACGTTTCCTCCGAACGGTTCAGTACATAACCCTTATTATCGTTTATCTTTCCGTCCTCAGCGTGGCAGGCAGACAATGATACCGCAGCTATAATTGCAGCGCTGATAATTGCTATTGCTTTTTTCATCTTGTTCACTCCTATAAAAAAACTTGTGATGAGCATTCAAATCGAATACAACATCACAAGTATTTTGTCCGTTTTATTGAAAAATATGAATATAATTTTACAAACAAGTCAGAATTTTAATATGCTCTCAATATTTCAAGGGGTAGAAATATAACCGCCATCGGCAGAATCCTTGCCCGAACGATACCCCATATCCTCTGAGATATAATAAACTCTCATTGCATACATCAACAATGCTCCCGATACGTTCGTCCGGAATATAATCCCGAATAAAATCCAAAAAGTTATTATTTGCCTCTTTTCGCTTCATGATCCTGCTGAGTATATAATATTGCTTAAGTTCGATCTTATCGTCACGCTTGTTTACGCCGAGCATAAAGGGGCAATAAGACTTTTCCAATGATCTTGAAAGAATATCCCCAATTAACTCCTGATCTGCGTCTTGAAAGATTTCCGACATCATACGGATTACCTTATCCCTGCTGCTCTGAACAAACCCGATCTTAGCTGCGCCGCTGAGATTATTGCCCTGAAAAAGGTTAAAATAATACTTTTGCTCGATGATCTGTCCGTCAGAGTTCAAGAGAAAACCTGTCTGAAAATACGGATTTTCAGACGACCCGACAAAATGTCGGATAATTGCGGCGATCTCATTGATATAAGGATCATTCGCATAGGCTTCTTCTGTCGTTCGGTAATTATAAGACAAAGAATAGCAGTCGTTTTCCCGATAGGAATAATCGACAAATTCAAGATTTGAGTTTTCATTCAAGATCTTTGCGTTAAACTCTTTGATTTTCGGAGGGATCTCCGTATTGTTTATATCAAAGCTATTCTTGCTGCAGCGGTAAACTCTGCACGAAATATTTCCGTCGGTTCCGGATTCTATCCCGACATATTCCAGCGTCCTGTCGCCTTTGAAAGAATAATCCTTAACGGCAGAACGTATCTTATTGCATAAACTATCGGGTATCATTTTGTAAATGCAAAGTTATAAACGAATATATCAGACTTATAAGTCGAACTTGAGCTGCTCGACGAATCGGAAGATTCTTCGGGATAAGAGATCATGATCTGCATCCACTGCTTGCCCTTTACGTCAATATCAACTTTCTTCGGCTCTGTGGTACGGCTGAATGTTTCCTTAAATGCTTCTTTATCGTCCAACAGAATAGTAACAATACAGTCACCTGTATCGCTGCCATCGTCCATTGCAAGAGTACCTGTCAGCTTTGTATACTGAGAGTTAAGATAAACCTTTGCATAACCTGTCTCCGATGTACCCCAGCCGTCGTTATCAAGGTGAAGTCTGTAAAGATTGCCGGGGTTATAAGTATTGCCAGTAACATCTTCGTAAGTCTCGGTATGATCGGTCAGCTGTTCGAAATACTCTGACTCGGAGATCTTCATCTCGTTGAGGAGAGCCGGCTTAAGAGGCTCAATCTCATTGTAGCGCTTCTGAAGTTCTTCTGAATTATCGATAACCTCCATTGCATTAACACAAACAGTGTATGCGTTTACGTAATCTTTTGCTTTAACATAATCATCGATAATCGGAAGGACAGTATCAAGATATGATTTTTCTGTTGAGGCTTTCAAATCCTGAAGCTTCTTTGTGTCGCCGTAATCATCTTCAAGATCGGCAATACCGACAAGCGCATTATAGTAGTCACCATTCTTGATGAATGCGTTGACATCCTCTAAAACTGCGTCAAGCATCTTGTCTTTATACTCTGCTATCTTGTCCTGCAGCATCTGATTATTCTCGATCTTACTCAGGAAACCTGTCAGATAGCTGATTGCCTGGCTGTAATCGTTATCTTCGATGTAGGACTCGGCAGTCTTGATAAGACCCTTCATATAAAGCTCTTCGGCTTCTTTGATCTTACTCTGCGCCAAAGCATAGTTCAGGTCATTTTCGATAACCTTCTTGAACTCTTCGATAGCATTGAGATAGCTCTCGTTCTCCATATATGACAAACCATCGTTGTAAGCGCCGTTCGAATCTATCAAAGCAATCTTTCCCTCAATATACTTATCGGATTCATCGCTGCCTATTTCTTCAAGATTCCTGAGCTGGCTTTTAGCATTATCGGATTCAATGCTGCCTGCAACATAGCTGTTGTATATGTTATCTGCGGAAGCGTTGATAACTTCATCGAGATTCTGATCTGCAAGCTTATCTCTGTTAGACATATAATAATTAACTGCCTCGGAATAAGCGCCTGCTTCAAGCAGATCTTTGAGCTCTTTGACCTGCTTGCTTTCGCAGCCTGTCATAGAACCCGAAACTGTAACTGCCACTGCAGAGATCAACGCCGCTTTGATCAATTTTGACTTCAGATCCGAATTATTCATGTTTTAAATCACGTCCTTGTTATTATTATTACAAAACACTTACAGAAAACAGATAACAATTATTTTTCCGATCACATCTGTTTATTTCCGAGTGATTTATATTGTTAATATATCATAAAACCGTGATTTTTACAATATCTTTTACAATTTTTTTCTATTTTATCGAAAAAAATATCTTCTATGATAATAACGATTGATCGTTAAAGCATAGAAGATATAAATTCGGTTATGTAATCTGTCAGATCTCCACGCCATTCTTCTTAAGAAGCTCACGTGCAGTATCAACGGAATCAACTCCCGTAAGATTCTTTATCGGGGCAAACTCGTTTTCACGAATTACTTCGTACGGCAGGCAAGATGACAGCTGCCTTATCATATCAAGAACCAGCTGCTCGAATTTAAATCCGTTTGGTTCTTCCGGCTCAACCGGATCGCCGTTTTCATTAATATACGGGATCTTCTTTTTTACAACATGCATGGGCATCTTATCGTCCGCAACGCTTTCCAACTCCGATACTTTGAAAAGGTAATTCAGGATAACGCCGTAATTATATGCGGGATCGCCGTTTGCGTCCTTGGCGTTCATCATCTCATCGGACAGTTCATAATACTCCACAATCGAAGGTCTGCCGTCTTCAAGGCACATAACACCGACTTTTTCGTCGGGTGCGGCTTTGCGCACGACTTTTGAACCTACCGAGACATCTGCAAGAACTGTAGCACCTATAAAACAGGGATCACAAATACGCTGCAAAACATTGTCAACAGCAAATATGTTTATCCATTCTATTCCTTCATCTTCAAGTATCTTATCCAGTCCTGCCCTTACCATTGAAGAATACCAGCCTGCATTTCCGTTGGGAGATGTCGAGATACGATCCTTGGCTTCCATATACAGCTTACCGTTAAAATCACAGGCAGGCGCCATATTCTGTTTAAAGAATACTACCTTGTCTTCTCTGTAACCGAAGAAGTTCTTTTCTTTAAAAAAGCTTACCGTTGCGTTATGATTCTTCTCGCTGGTCATAACAAAGAGTCTGATCCATGTATCTGTTTCTTTTACTACACTCAACAGATTATTGATAAGACATTCAAAAATATAAAGCGGCTTTGTTACTCCGATATTAAAAACGCCCTTGGGACAGTCTGCACCCAATCGTGTTCCCATTCCGCCTGCAAGCAGAAGCGCAGCTGTTTTGCCCTGACGTATTGTTTCGATACCTGCTTTGTAAAACTCTTCCCTGCGTTTCTCTATCTCGCTGATCTGCATAGCTGCAAGCGGAGAAAACTCTCCCCGAACGTCGCTGTGCGTACCGTTAAGACGTGAAAGTACCGAGAAATCTGTTTCTTCTATCTGAGACAAAAGAGAATCTCTGCTCTCTTCGCTTAGCTCATCATAATATTTAAGCACATGTTCCTGCCCTATGGAACTCAATAGCTTTATTGCCTCTGACTTGTTCATAGTATCATCTCCTTATTAATGAGTAAATCTTCATAGTAAATCATATTGTTCGGAATAAGGCGGGGTAACCATACCGAATACTTGCCGCTTGACATTCTTTCAATATTAAACGAGGAGCTAAGCTCCAACAAGCTCGCTTGATTGGAGCGAGCGACGACGTCAACAAACGTCGTGGAGCTTTAGCTCCTG
>CADBRK010000283.1 GCA_902797065.1 uncultured Ruminococcus sp. | reverse complement strand
TTATTTTTTTATTGGGCTGTCGCCAAGCGGTAAGGCAACGGACTTTGACTCCGTCATCCCGTGGGTTCGAATCCCGCCAGCCCAGCTCAAAACCGGCATCTTTACGAGCATATTCGTGGATGCCGGTTTTGCTTTAACTCAAATGGTGAAAGTTTGTTAAATTTTTATCTTATTTGGACGGAATATTCAAATTGACTATTGAAATTAAATTTGAATTATTATATAATTGATTTGTTGGCTTTATTCAGTCAAACTCATTAACGAAAGGTGTGATCGAGGCAATGTCAAAGATTGACCCCACGGTACGCAAAGAGACGCTCTATATCTGCGCATGGGTACTGATCCTCAGCGCTGTTATGCAGGCGGTGTTCCTTGTGCTTGGCAAGTGGGGGACAGACGTACTTTTCGGGAATCTGCTGTCCGGTGTATGTGCGTGTCTGAATTTCCTGCTTATGGGTATTTCCGTTCAGAAGGCGCTTGAAAAGGACAGTGACGGCGCAAAGGCAGCGATGAAGTTTTCTCAGAGTATGAGAATGTTTATGCAGTTTGCGTTTGCCGCTGTAGGCGTGATTTTCTTTAATCCCATTGCTTCTGTCGTACCGCTGTTTTTTCCCCGAATCGCAGTTTCGTTTCGTCCTTTAATGGATAAACGCAGCGAAAAATTGAACCCAGATAAAGGTGGTGAACAATAACCGTGAAAGAAAAATCACTCTCCTTTCGCATAGCCGATGTTCTTCTGCTTGCCGGTTTTCTGCTTCCTTTCGTTTTCGGAATAATGCTGTATATCCTGTTGGAGCCTGCCTCGGAGGGTATAGAGATCGCAGGCGCAAAGATCTATTTCACTTTGCATATGCCTATGCCTATGCAGGATCTTCCGATAACCGAATCACAGGTGAATTCATGGCTGGTTATAGTGGCTTTGCTGTTCCTGTGCCTTTTCCTTACGCACGGTCTTTCCGCAAAACACCCCACACGCAGACAGCATGCAGCTGAATGGATAGTGGAGAAAACAGAAAATCTTGTTTCGGGTAATATGGGAGATTACTTCTCCGGCTTTGCTCCGTTTGTAGCGGCGATCATGGGTCTGTCGGCATTTTCGAGCCTGCTCACTCTGATCGGATTGTATCCCCCGACATCGGACCTGAACGTAGTAGCCGGATGGGCTGTGCTGGTATTCATTCTTATTACATACTATAAGATGAAATGCGGTCCCGTACATTATCTCAAAAGCTTCGGCGATCCCGTGCCGTTTCTGGCTCCGCTCAATATCATCAGTGAATTTGCTACCCCCGTTTCGATGGCGTTCCGTCATTACGGAAATGTACTCTCGGGTTCCGTTATATCGGTTCTCGTTGCGGTAGGACTTCAGGGCGTTACGCATATGATACTCGGTAAACTTCCGGGCTTCCTCGGACAGTTCCCGTTTTTACAGATAGGTATCCCTGCAATACTGTCAATTTATTTTGATATATTCAGCGGCTGTCTGCAGGCATTTATTTTCGCAATGCTCACTATGCTTTATATTTCTACGGGCTTCCCCGAAGATGATTATAAGGAAAAACTCAGAAAGAAAAAATCAAAACAAAATTAATTGGAGGTTATTATTATGATGGAACTCGCTATTGGTATTATTTTAGGCTGCTGCGCACTTGGCGCAGGTATGGCAATGATCGCAGGTATAGGCCCCGGTATCGGTGAAGGCAACGCCGTTGCAAGCGCCTGCGAAGCAATCGGACGTCAGCCGGAATGCAAAGGCTCTGTTACAACAACAATGCTCATGGGTTGTGCGGTTGCCGAGACAACAGGTCTTTATGCGCTTGTTATCGCTATTCTTCTCATATTCCTTGCACCCGGCAGACTTGTAAACATTCTTGTTGATACAATGCTCTCTTTAAAGCAGTGATCGGGGAGAAATAACTATGCAGTCATCAGAGGTTATATCCATTAATATATGGCAGATAATCATATCTCTCTTAAACCTGCTGATCCTTTTCCTTATTTTCAAGAAACTCCTGTTTGCACCCGTTAAAAAGGTTCTTGCCGACAGGCAGAAGCTTATCGACGATAAGTTTGACGACGCCGAAAAAGCTCGTCAAAGCGCCGACGAAGCCAAAAAGAATTACGAGGCAAAGCTCTCGGCGGCAGATGACGAAGCTCAGAGTATCATAAAGACCGCTAAAGCAAAAGCGCAGAAAAAGAGCAATAAGATCGTTGGCAGTGCAAAGGAAAAGGCCGACGATATTATTCGTCAGGCAAAAACGGACGCCGAGCTGGAGAAGAAGAAGGCTCAGGGCGATGTTCGCCACGAGATAACAGAGGTATCCGCACTTCTTGCAGAGAAGTTGCTCGAAAGAGAGATCAACACTGCCGACCATAGAAACTACATTGATTCCTTTATAGATAAGATAGGTGAGAATAATGACGCAAGCAGCTAAGGAATATGCCGTTGCTCTCTTTATTCTGGCGGCGGAAGAGAAGAAGGAAAAGCTTGTTTCCGACGGACTCAGGACTATCTCGCAGACGCTGAGAAGCTTTCCTGAATATCTTGATCTTCTTGCGTCGCCAAATATTTCCATACAAGAGAGAACCGCAGCAATAGATCAGGCGTTCTCCGGCAGTGTGTGTGAATATGCGGTAAACTTTCTCAAAGTGCTGTGCGAGAAGAACAACGTCAGGCTCATTCACAGATGTATATCGGAATATGAAGATCTGTATCATGCGAACGACGGCATTACGTCTGCAAATGTCATTACGGCAGTTGCTCTGACTAAGTCGGAAAAGGAAAAACTCAAAGAAAAGCTGGAGAAATTCTGCGGCAAAAAAGTCATCATGCACTATGTTGTCAATGCTGCCGTATTGGGTGGCGTGATAGTGCATATTGACGGCAAGGTGCTTGACGGCAGCCTCAGACGCAGACTCCGTGATATAAAGGAAGTGATAGACAAATGAGTCTGAAACCGGAAGAAATAAGCAGTATAATCAAGGATCAGATCAAGAATTATAAATCAAGAATAGAAATGGCGGAGACAGGTACGGTCATTCTTGTCGGAG
>CADBRK010000282.1 GCA_902797065.1 uncultured Ruminococcus sp. | reverse complement strand
TCTTCCATCGTTTCGAGTACATCTGTGTAAGTGTCAAACAATGATAACTGCACAACTTTATTTCGCATGATTTTTTCTCCGTTTTTTTGGTGTGTTTTTTCGTCAATTAAATTATACCATAAAACGGAGAAAAATCAGTTGCTTGAAATCAAAAAAGTCGGCTGTTTATTCGCATTTATGGCATTTTGCAATCGGCTAATTTATAGATCAGAAGGAGGCTGTATTTATGAGTGTCAAAGAACTAAATTCCGCAGAGACTGTTAAGCTCAGACGTTATCGTGCTTCTCTTGTAACAGACGGAATCGGCATTATCACGTTTGGGCTATGGAGTATTATAAAAATTATTATGACATTATTAATGCAGCCGTTAGACCTTCAACTATCCGACAGCGAGACGATTTCGGATCCGACAGAAAGAATGTTGGTAATTGTTTTTGCGGTTGTTTTTGTGATTATCTCCGTGGCAATAATTCTCGGAATACATATGTTCATCGGGTTTTCGGCATACAGAGAAGGACGCAACGGCAAAAAAGGCTCGTTTTATATTGTCGCAGCAGGTTTAATGGCGATTTTTATCTGCCTGACTATGACGCTGTATTTCGTATCTACGGATGGCGGTCAGACCGTTTCTCTTACAAGTATTGCCGCGTTCATTATTGATCTTACAACGGTGATACTTCTACTCGACATGATATACGCGGCCTTTATGTCAAGAAAGCTGGCGATTCAGCTTGAAAGCAAGGCGATATAATGCAGGAGGATTTTCATTATTACGCAACGTACTGTGCGGCTTACCTTGCGGGATTTAATCACAAGGAAAGCATGGATATCTGCTACAGCGCGCAGCTTGTCGATCTGTGCAGCAGAACATTTCTCTCGAAGCTCAGAGCACCGCTTTCGGCAGCTACTACACAGCTCCAGCTCGAAATGATGGATGCGCGCACCGATCCCATTGGACTCCAGGATATAACGAGAATATGGGCGTCGTTCCATTTCTTGCCGTATGATCTTTATGCCGACGTCAAGAAGAAAGCGGGCAAGCAGTACAAAAACAAGTATCGCCTGATCTGCAACACTAACGGCGACCTGCTTGTTGACACCGTGGCTCTCGCCAAGGATAAGGGCGCTCAGGCGGCAGGTATAGCGATGCACATTCTTGCCGATACGTGGGCGCACCGCTACTTTGCCGGAACACCCTCGCTCGTTATCAACAACACAAACTACTATTTTTATGAGATAATGCCTGACGGAACGGAATTTCCCGTAGCTTTCGGTCACAACCCGTCAGCCAAGGATGATCTTGAAAATCACAAGTACACGAACAGTCTGTACCAAAGCACAGAAAACACGATCATGAATTTAGGTCACGGTCGTGCCGGACATTTGCCTGATTATAGCTTTATCCGATATAGATATCTTCCCGCGTGGGGTGATTACAAGGAGATCATAAAGGACAACCCCTCCGATTTCTATCACGCCTTTTGTCAGATGATATATGCTTTGAGATATCTTAACGGCGATGTTTCCGAGTTTGAGAAGGATACATACGCATGGGATATAGCAGAGCCGTATAAAGACGAGATCATGGCGATCATTGAAAAGCGGCAGCTAAACGCCTGCGATGACTGGAAATCATTCGGTGAAAAGCTTTCGGGCGAAGAGATACCGCCGTTTGAGCTCTCAAAATACGAATCGGAATATACAAGTGCTGAGAAAACCGAAAAGAACGAGACGTTCCTCGGTAAATTCATATTGGCGGCAATGGCACAGAAAAGCATGGTCACAAATAAGATCTTTAAATCGGGAAACAGCCTTGCTGGTTTTTCGATAGATTTTGCCGAGAAGGGCTTTGCCGGTATAAAGGACTATAAATTGCTCGCGGAATATTTGAAGGGAGGGCTCGGCGCATGACAAAATGGCAGCGAATTGAAAATTTTATTATCGGTATCGTTATAATGCTTGGCGGCGCTGTGCTGGCTCTCGCAGGGTCGGAATCCGTTCCGCTGATCGTACTGCTGCTTGCATTGTCTTTGGTGATAACCGGTTTAAAAATGCTTATCTATTACTTTTCACTTGCAAGACATATGGTAGACGGAGATCAGATACTTATTCAAGGTCTGATACTGTTTGATCTCGGAGCGTTTACCTGTACGCTTACGAATTATTCAACTGTCTATATCATGGGTTATCTTATAGCCGTTCACGCTTTCAGCGGCTTTGTCGATGTAACGCGCGCGCTGGAAGCCAAAAGGCTTTCTGCACCCTCGTGGAAGCTGAATTTTTCAACGGGAGTGGTAAATATTATTCTCGCCGTGCTGTGCATTGTTTTTCTGCGTTCAGAAAGCATTGCCGTATATATCTATAGCGCAGGTCTTATATGGTCGGCTATAGCCAGGATAATAACGTCATTCAGAAAGACGGCCGTAGTTTACATTACGCCATCGTAAACTAACTTGTGAAATTACCTTAACGGAGACAGCCTGATGAAAACACTGACCATAGATGATAAAAAAACTTGTGTGTCTGAGAACGCTGCCGATCATGCGTGAGATAGACCCAACGGGAACACACAAAATGACGCAGAACGCAGAAAGCGTTATGGATAACATTAACTCGGACAGACCCGATGTCATATTTCTTGATATCGAGATGCCAGACATAAACGGGATAGATTTAGCGCGAATGATCACAAAAAAATTCCCTGATATGAATATTATCTTCATCACGGGTTACTGCGACTACGCGCTTGAAGCACACCGCGTTTATTGCAGCTCCTTTTCTGAAAAAGCCTGTAAGTGTAGACAACGTAAGGAACGCTCTGGCGCACCTTCGCTACCCGATAGCTGACAAAGAAGAAACTCAAAAGAAGCTGCGTGTTGTAACATTCGGAAATTTTAAAGTATACGCAGATGACGGAAAAACGCTGAAATTCTCAAGATCGCTCTCAAGGGAGATTTTTGCTTATCTTATCGATCAGTGCGGCTTCCCTGTTACGAGCAAAATGATAGCCGCCGATGTTCTGGAGGTTCAGGATTTTGATGATACGACGTCAAAAAAGCCTTCAAAGACGATAGGTTATCTTGTTTCCGATCTGAGCAGCGCAGGCTTTACCGATATGATCGATAAGCAGAACAGCCAGATCAGGATCAACAAAAAAGATATCCTTTGACCTTTACGACGCTCTGGACGGCGACAGGTCTGCGCTCTCGAAATACTCCGGTGAGTATATGATCGAGTATTCATGGTCGGAGACAAGCTATGCCGTTGGGTTTCTGCGGGATATGCTGAAAAAGATAAATTAACAAAAAATCACATTTACTTGTATTATCGGAATAGTTTTATCACAACGTATTGGGGTGAATTAAGGCGATGCTTGTATGATACAATACAAATGCAACGATAAAGTTTTCAAATATGAAAACAGTATTAAAAACTAAGGAGACTCAAAGATTTCAAAGCTTGTAGATAATATAACAAACGTCGATGTCCCCCAGGTCTCGGCTGCCGTCTGGGATGGTTCCCAACCGCCTCGGTCGGGCGGGTAGTCGGGCGGGTAAGAGTCTCCGCTGCCGCGTCGGTCGGTGCTGTTGTCTTACGGAAATGTCTGCGTTTAGCAGACCGCACCCCGCTATCTAATACGCGAATTTACATTAACAGTTCAATAGAGTAAACGCCTGCGGCGTTAATTTGAACGTTATTATAAGCTACAGCGCGTATCCGTCATCGGTGACACACCACCCGCACCCTCGTAAGGCTAAGGGTTCCATACGTCCGTCGGTGGTGGGAAAAATCCCCCACCGACGCCCGCAGTAGCTAAAGCTCCACGACGTTTGTTGACGTCGTCGCTCGCTCCAATCAAGCAAGCTTGTTGGAGCTTAGCTCCTCGTTTAAAAATTCGTAACTATTCAGTACCACTCCGCTTCGCTTGCGCTCTGCACCGTCTCGGCCTAAGCCTCGGTCGGCGCTTCTGCTTGTCAGAGGTCTCCACAGGAGGCCCGCGTCCTGTTAGGGAGTGTTAATAGTGTACAAAAGCTACCTGTTAAACGCTATTATGATTATGCAATTCATAGCCTTCCCTGAAAGGGAATGTGTCACAAAACACGTTCAGTGCCTTGTGACGGAGGGGGTTAAATAACATTATACTCTAAAAAGTAGGGGGTACTGAATAGTTATAAAAATTCAAACAACTATTTGAGGTGATTAGAAAATGATTTCATTGATCAGTGCATTGGCAGTACTCCTGATCGGCTTTCTGTTTTACGGAAAGCTGACCGAAAGGGTCTTTTCGCCCGATGACAGAGAGACGCCTGCCATAAGAATAAACGACGGCGTAGACTGCGTGCCCATGAAAACTTGGAAAGCGTTTCTCGTGCAGCTTTTGAACATTGCGGGAACGGGACCTATATTCGGCGCTTTAATGGGAGCTTGCTTCGGACCGATCGTGTTTTTGTGGATCATATTCGGCGCTGTGCTCGGAGGCGCGGTTCATGATTATATGACGGGAATGATCTCGTCACGTCATGACGGAAAATCTATCGCTGAGCTTTCGGGTATCTATTTAGGCTCGGCTGCGAAATGGATAATGCGAGTGTTTTCGGTGGTTTTACTGCTGCTGACGGGAACGGTCTTTGTCAACAGCCCCGCTGCACTTCTCGCAAGGCTTACTCCGGGAGCGCTGAACACGACCTTCTGGATAGTCGTGATTCTTGTTTATTACATCATCGCAACGCTTGTGCCGATAGATAAGGTCATCGGAAAGATTTACCCCGTTTTTGGCATTATACTGATCGTAATGGCGGTTAGCATTGTTGTAGGTATATTTGTCGGCGGGTATACGATTCCCGAAATATCCCTTCAAAATCTTCACCCGAACAACCTTCCCGTGTGGCCGTTCATGTTTATAACGGTAGCCTGCGGCGCAATTTCGGGCTTTCACGCCACGCAGTCTCCGATGATCGCCAAATGTATCACCTCTGAAAAAGAGGGGCGCAAGGTCTTTTACGGCGCAATGATCGCCGAGTCTGTTATAGCACTTGTCTGGGCTGCGGGCGGCGTCGCTTTCTACGGCACGACGCAGCTTCTCGGGAGCGCACTCTCCGATATGGGGCAGTCGGGCGTCGTTTACGATATTTCGACAGGAATGCTCGGAACAGTCGGCGGCATACTTGCCGTTGTCGGAGTAGTCGTTTGCCCGATCACGTCGGGAGACACCGCATTCAGAAGCGCGCGACTTATTCTTGCCGAATGGACGAAGCTCGATCAAAAAGCTATCAAGAACCGTCTTATTATAACGATACCTCTGCTTGGAATGGGTGCGCTGCTTACACAGCTCGATTTCAATGTGCTTTGGCGTTACTTTTCATGGAGCAACCAGACGCTTGCGATGGTCTCGCTCTGGGTGGCAACGTCATATCTGTTAAAGACAAATAAAAACAAGCTGTCGTCTTTGCTTACGGCGCTCCCCGCTTCATTTATGTCAGCCGTTAGTCTTACATATATCCTGCTCGCAGACGAGGGATTTCGCTTGTCGAAAACGATCGCTTACCCATGCGGAGCAGTTTTCGCGGCAGTTTTATTGGGAATATATTTGTGTTTCCTGCTAAAACATAAAAACGTCAATGAAGTTAATAAGCTTTAATACTAAGTATTGTGCTTATGTTTTATACAAAAGAGATGTGAAAATAATAATATTATTCGAGGTATTTAGAAATGAAAGCAACAAAAAAATGCAGGATTACTTGCATTATCCTTGCATTGACATTGATGATCTTAACAGATGTTTTATCTGCTGCGGCGCAAGTAAATCAAGAGGCTCTTTTCGGCGATGCGGACGGCAATGGGATTATTTCATCAAACGACGCACTTATAATTCTGAGGTATACTGTTGAATCTCAATCATCAAAATATATTCAGGAATTTGATGTTGATAAAGATGGTTCAATATCCTCAAATGATGCTTTAACTGTGCTGCGTTCAAGCGTAGGTCTTGATGATGGCTACGGCGTCGGGCAGCCTACAGATGAAACGGAGACCGCGGATATTCCTGTCGCTATGGGACTTCGTTCCTATGACGGCTATACGCTCGAACAAGTGGTCGTTCTCAGCCGCCACTCTATACGCTCGCCATTGAGCGGCGCGGGATCGACTCTCGATTCGATAACGCCGCACGAGTGGTTTATATGGTCTTCGGGTACGAGCGAGCTTTCACTCAGAGGCGGAGTTTTGGAAACAAATATGGGTCAGTATTTCAAAAGATGGCTCGAAGGAGAGGGATTCTTCCCGAAAAACTATCATCCCGATGATACCGAGGTGCGTGTCTATTCCAACTCAAAGCAGAGAACGATCGCAACTGCGAAATTCTTTACCTCCGGCCTTCTTCCCACGTCGAATATCGATGTCGAATATCATATGAATTTTGACGAAATGGATCCCGTATTTACTCCGCAGTTTACATTCATGAACGACGAGTACAGAGAGCATATTTAAAAGCAGATCAGAGAGATGTTTACCGACGAGATAGCACAGCTTGAGGATAATTACACGCTGCTTGAGGATACTATCGACGTCAGGGATTCCTCCGATTGGAAGGAGGGTAAATTCAGCGGCTTCAAAACAGACGATACAAAATTTGTACTAAATGAATTTGCCGAACCGGGTATGAAGGGTTCTTTGAAAACTGCTTGCTCCGTCAGTGATGCGCTCGTTTTGCAGTACTATGAGGAGAGTGATCCGATCAAGGCAGGCTTTGGTCACGAGCTTACCTATGAGCAGTGGGGGCAGATATCCGAAATAAAAGACCTCTACGGTGATGTTCTGTTTACGGCTCCCGATGTTGCCGTTAACGTGGCGCACCCGCTTTTGAAGGAGATCGAAAGTGAGATGCAGACTGACGGCAGAAGATTTACATTCCTCTGCGGTCACGATTCCAATGTAGGCAGCGTTCTTGCATCACTTGGTGCAGATGACTATGAGCTTCCGTATGCTATTGAGAAGAAAACGCCTATCGGCTGCAAGCTCGTATTCTGTAAATGGAAAAATGAGAACGATGAGGAATTTATCAACGTTGATCTTGTATATCAGACGACCGACCAGCTTAGAGGCGCTGCGCTTCTTGATATCTCGAATCCGCCGATAGCAGTAACGCTTTCATTTGAAGGATTGGAGAAAAACAGCGACGGTCTTTACAGATCAAACGATATATACAGCCGTTTTGATGATTCCATCGGAAGATATGACGCTCTCGCAGACGAATACGGTATACGACCGGCTGCGTGATATCGTTTTGACATTTTCATATTGTTGATTTTATTTTGGAGGAATAATTACTATGAACAGAAAAAAGAAGAACAAAGGCTTTCATCGCTGTATCGTTTCCGCAATATTGGCTGCAATGGTGATTTCTCTGTCCGCTTGTACGGCTTCTGACGCCAAAGATCAGCAGAGCACTGTCGGTTCGGAAACAAGTGTAAGCACACACGCTGCCGTCCGGAACGAGGACGCTAACCAAAAGATCGAGTCAGATACACAGGAAAAAGCTCTGTCTCTTTGGACGGATTCCGCACCTCTCAAGACGCAGCTTACGGAGTATATGAATACTATTACCGACGAGAGCAGTCCCGATTTTATCCCCGTCGAGAACCGTATCGCTGTATTCGATCTCGACGGAACGCTCTTCTGCGAGACAGACCCGAACTATTTTGACTACACAATGCTCCTTTACAGAGTTACGGAAGATCCCGATTATAAAGACAAGGCTTCCGACTTTGAGAAGGAGGTAGCCGCAAAGATACAGGCAATCAACGACGGCGGCAAGGCGGCAGAGGGTCTTGAGATCGATCACGGCAAGGCTGTAGCCTCCGCCTTTTCGGGAATGACGCAGGAGGAGTTCAACGATTACATTCAGAAATTCAAGAAGCAGAATATGCCGAGCTACAACGGCTTAAAGCGAGGCGACGGCTTCTATAAGCCGATGGTCGAGGTCGTTGAGTACCTGCAGCAGAACGACTTTATCGTCTATATCGTCAGCGGCACGGACAGATTTATCGTCAGAGGGATAGTTGACAATTCACCTCTCGATATCCCGAACAGGCAGATCATCGGCTCTGACGAAACTCTCGTTGCTCCCGATCAGGGCGAGACCGACGGACTTGATTACGTTTATGACGATGACGACAAGCTCGTTCTCGGCGGCGAATTTATAATCAAAAATCTGAAAATGAACAAGGTAACTGTTATCGCACAGGAGATCGGCGTGCAGCCTGTTCTTTCCTTCGGCAACTCTACGGGCGATTCGAGCATGGCTGAGTATGTGACGAGCAACAACAAGTACAAGAGCCTTGCGTTTATGCTTTGCTGCGACGACACCGAGCGTGAAAACGGCAATGTTGAAAAGGCAAACAAGATGTTTGACCTTTGCGAGGAGTACGACTGGGTTCCCGTATCCATGAAGAACGACTGGACTACGATCTACGGCGACGGCGTAACTAAGAAATAACTCGGAGGACAAAATGAAAAACAGAATATCAAAGAATCTTTGTATTTGTATTTTAGCTATGACCCTGCTGCCAATGTGCTTTAGCGGATGTGAGCAAACGAACACGAACGAGATAGTACAATCGGCCGCGCCTGTAAGCGATCAAAGCTATTCGGATGCAAAGATCAGCTATCTCGGTCCGGAGGGTACATATACGCAGGAGGCGTGTCAGAATTTCTTTGACAATAGCGGCACTTATGTTCCCTACACAACAGTACCGGAAGCGGTTGAAGCATTGACAAGCGGCGAAAGCGATTATGCGGTTATTCCGCAGGAAAACACGATCGGCGGAGCCGTGGTCGATTATGTCGATACTCTTATCGGTACCGAAAACGTTTCTGTAGTCGGAGAGATAGAGTTGCCGATAAGTCAGAATTTGCTCGTACTTCCGGGAACGGAGCTTTCCGACATAAAGACGGTCTATTCGCATAAGCAGGGCATAGCTCAGGGCAAGGAGTGGCTCTCGAAAAATCTTCCCGATGCGGAAGTCATCGAGGTATCAAGCACGGCAGAGGGC
>CADBRK010000281.1 GCA_902797065.1 uncultured Ruminococcus sp. | reverse complement strand
GCAGGCAAACGCCTGCAAGTATTTCGCGTACGAAGTGTTTTATTATCCAAATTTTAAACTCGCGTCCAAATTTTAGTAAGACGCAGGTTATATTTTTTGATTATCAATAACGTTTGTGTGCGTAATGCCCGTCGGGGCTTCCCGACCCCTTTTACATTTTTTATTTTCTATACACACTTATATAAAAACCCTACAAACCCTACAACCCTACAACCTAATGTCGTCAACTTAAGATTGAAGAATGAATAATATTTGTAACCTATTCTATAATTTTTAAGTTTTCAGTCTTCAGTTTTCAGTAAAATTACAACGGAAAAATCTAAAGTTAACGATTTTGCCCTTCCGTGGACGGCAGACCGAGTCTCTCATGAAAAGTAATCTCTTCCCGCCGTCATTCCGTTTTCTCATCTAACTCCTCGGTATAATACGTTACCGGCACGCCCTCCGCTTTCGAGCGGTACAGCGCTTTATCCGCCTTGTCATACAGCGTCTCAAACAGATCACGGCAGCTTCTGCAAAGTGCGGCGCCGCAGCACGACGTTATTTCCACCTTGGTCTGCTTATCGGTGAAAGAGATCACGCCCGATTTCCTGACAGTCGAGGCGATCTTCTCCTTGTCGCATTCTCCCTTGACAAAAACAACGAATTCATCTCCGCCGAGTCTGCCGGTGTTCTCCTTGCCGAAAGCCTTTTCGAGTCTTGCGGCATAGCGCTTGATAAGCTCGTCGCCGGCAATATGCCCATACGTATCGTTGACCTTCTTGAACCCGTTTATATCGAATATAAGCAGCGTACCCACGCCGTTGGCGGCGATCTCCGCACCGGCTTCACTTATAAACGATCTTCTTGTCAGGATGCCCGTAAGGTCGTCGTAGCGAAGCTCTTTTTCGAGTACCTTTATCCTTCGTTCATACATTTTCTTTTGTTTTCTCTTGGTCACGGCGCAGTAGATCGTCAGAAAGCAAAACAGCACTGCGATCACACTCACCAGAATAAACTCAACCATTTGCGTACCGCTCATAAATATCCCCTCACTCAAAATTGATTCGATCAGTCACGATCTTCTCCGAAAAAGCCCTTCAGCAGAACAACAAGGCTTACAACCACCGCAAAAACGCTTGTGATATTGCGTATGGTTCTCCTTGTTTTGAGTCTCTTCGAGAGTTTATTCATGCTCTCAAGTATGATCTCCTCATTCAGCCCGGGCGATTTTTCGGTCACGAACACCTTGTTCTTCCGTTCGCTCTCGATATTCCGTTTATATTCTTCATAGTGTCTGCGGCATTCGGGGCAGGTTTTCAGATGTTCCTTCACCGCATTAACAGTATCTTCGCTTGCAACGTTGTTTGTATACACGTCCACAAGATCGGTCACTATGTCACAGGTAATCTCCATTTTGTAAATCCTCCATCAGCTTTTTCTTTGCTCTGAAAAACAGCACCTTTGCGGAGTTCTCCGTAATGCCCATCGCTTTGGCTGTCTGCGCATAGGTCATATCGGCATATATGCGGTACATAATAACATCTCTGTACTTCTCGGGAAGCTTTTCGAGCAGTGCTCTTATATTGGCTTTCTCGTCCTCGTATTCAAAGATATAATGCGGCGAATACTCCTCGTTATCCGAGAGAAACTCCTCAAGGTCTGCAAGGCTCACCGTATTAACATAATGCTTGTTTTTGCGCAGATATTTCAGATATGTATGCTTGGCGACGGCGATGATAAAGGTGTAAATATCGCTCTCTCCCCTGAATTTATCGACAGACAGGAACATCTGATAGAACGTCTCCTGAGTCAGATCCTCCGCAAGAACACAGTCGGAGCACAGCTTATTCAGGAAGAAGAAAACACGGTTATAATACTTTGTATATATCATCTCGTATTGTTCGTTCAATTATGCAACCGCCTCCTTCAAAGCCCTGTTCCGTTTGCTTATTGCCCGGTACATTTTACATTATAAATGAAAATACCGTTTATGTCAATAAGCGTACAGCCTGCAGCCAAACGGACGCGGTCGATACTCTGTCATAGTTTTCGTTAAACACTAAGCAGACGGGCGGGTGAAGGGCGATTCATTTCTCAGGCTTGCGATACGGCGGAACTCTTGTCCCTCGGGATCAACTTTCTCTTTCCAAAGCTAGAAAGATTGGCGATATGCATAAGCACACCGCCAACCATTATTCTGTCAATTATCTGTCATTTATCACTCGGCAGAAAAGCGTCATCAGGGCTTTTCTTTGGTAACCGTAACCTTGGAAGCCGAACCGTGAGCTACTACCCATATATCGCCGGAAGCATGCTCGTTATCATCAGTCTGAACACCGTTGCCGTCATTTAAGATCCAGTTATAGTCGTTATAGTTTTCAAACTCGAAAGTATACCAGCCTTCGTCATCAGCCTCTGTAAGCTTAACGCCCGGCCACTTTTTTTCTTGGGGAAGAGCTGCTTTATTGGGATCCCAGATATAGATGCAGGGCTTGAACTTAGCGTCCTCAACCTTAACATGGATCGTAGACTTAACAAGCTCGGTGCTTCTCTCGGGAAGATCCACAGTATCAACCGCAGCGCCGCCTTCTGCGGGCTTATCGTCGTCGCCGAACGGATTTTCCTTATAAACCTTAATGCTCTGCGGCGAGCTGTCTGCAACGAGCCACAGATCGCCCGAACCTACCATATCTGCTGTCTGTCCGTTATCGCCGTTTACGATCCAGCAATATGTATTGTAGTTGTCGAATGTGAAGCTGTACCAGCCGTTTGCGTCCTTGGTGAGCTTGTTGCCCGGCCAATCCTTCTGCTGAGGAAGCTTCTGTCCTGTCGGGAGATCGGGATCCCAGATGTAGAAGTTCGGATGGAAGTCCTCGCCTGTTATCTTGAGGTGCATTGTAGACTGAACAGGTTCTTCTGTTCTTTCGGGCTTATTGTAGATATAGGTATAAACGACCTCGGAATCTCCGTCATATGTACCCTCCGCATTTGCGGGATACTTATCATTGTCAAGATCGTACCATGGGAAGTTCTTGAACGAAGTTGTGTATTGATCACCGTTTCTTGCTCGTGTTGTTGTCGGATCAGCGAGAGCCTTGCCGTCCTGATCAACGTGCTTAACCGTAACTGTTCCTATTCCGCCCGGGAACGGTACATAGTAATAATAAACAGTCGTTGTGCCTGCTGTCATTTTTCCTGTCGTATTATCGGATGTCGAATCAACATCATACTCTACTGCAAGATCAGAAGCAGGACTTGTTGCGTAACCCTGACCTTCTTTACCCTTGATAGTAGTCTGATAGAATACCTCGCCTGTTGCTTTGTCAACATGCTTTACCTCAACATATGCCGTGTCTTCATCCTTAAGACCTGCTGCGTCATAGCTGTCCTTCGGAACAAGAATAAGCGCGGAGTTCTTTGTAAGTGTAGTTGTACCCGATACGGTTCTGATAGCTGCAAGACCTGCCGTCTGATCGTCAACTACTACTACGTATTCATTTGATGCATCTGCATCACCTTCGCCGCTCGGAGAAGCGGGAAGCTTTGCAAGATTTATGGAAGCTCTCTGGATAAGCATAGAGTCCTTAGCGGTAACTTTGCCGTCGAGATCCACGTCGCCCATCAGCAGCTGATTTTCGTCAAGCTGTGTGAGGTTGACCGTATATCTGAGGATAATAAGCGCGTCTGCGGAAGAAACCTTACCGTCTTTGTTAAGATCGCCCATCATACCGCCTACGCTGCCGGTAATTTGGGGAAGTGTAACCTCAACATCTTCCATTGTACCGTTGAAGTAAACAACAACGTTGTTCCACTGACCCTTTGCCGATGCAAGGTTATCAAGCGAATATCCGATCACACCGGAGGGTGTTTCGAGCTTCTTCATAGCTTCACCGGAGGTCTGAGTACCGTCGGAGAATGCGTCGAAGTTCTTTCTGAGAGTAATGCAGCCCTTATAGTAAGAAACTATATCTGCAAACTCTGCGGCGCGTGACCAGTCAAGCATATTGATGTCCGGAGAGGACTTGTAGCTGTTGTGATCGCCGTACTTTGTTCTTGCAAACTCTTCGCCTGCAAGCATGAAAGGTATGCCCTGAGATGTGAGAACGATTGCTCCGGCAAGCTTGTTGTTAGCCGCAAATACTTCGTTTCTCACGCCGTACATATTGGTATCGGTGCCGTATGTCGAAGCAACCAGTCTGTCATAAAGAGTCTGGTTATCATGACAGCAGGAGTACATTACGTTCTGTCCGGGAACCTGAGTTTTCCAGTTTGAAGAACCGTCATAATGACCCTTGATGCTGTCGTAAAGCTTTGATGCAAACGAACCCTTCTCGTCGGACGCAAATCCGGGAGATGTAAGATCGTCGAAAGCCTTACCCTTGATAGCGTCACGTGCGTCATCGTTAAAGAAGCCGATCCTCTCGCTTACTCTTCTGCACTTAGCCTGCTCGCAGAGCTGTGTTCTGTTGCCTGCCCAGTTTTTCTTGTCGGCAGTTGTACCGAGTACCCAGCCCTCGCCGTAGGTGATGATCCTTGTGTCGATCTTGTCAAGCTCATCACGGATAGCGTTCATCGTGTCGCAGTCATGCAGACCCATAAGGTCAAATCTGAATCCGTCGATATGATACTCGTTAGTCCAGTATACGATCGAATCGACCATGAAGTTTTTGAACATCTCTCGCTCGGAAGCTGTGTCGTTGCCGCAGCCCGAACCGTTTGACCAACCGCCTGCAGCAGTCTGTCTGTAATAGTAATTAGGCTCTGTAAGGTTGAACCATGAATCTGCGGAAGCATATGTATGGTTGTAAACTACGTCCATGATAACGCCGATGCCGTTCTCGTGGAGAGCCTGTATCATCTGCTTCATCTCGTTGATTCTTACGTTTCCGTCATACGGGTTTGAAGAATACGAACCCTCGGGAACGTTGTAGTTCTTAGGATCGTAACCCCAGTTGAACTGTGTATCGTCGCCTGCCTCGTCAACCGAACCGAAGTCATACATCGGGTTGATCTGAACATAAGATACACCGAGGTCTTTCAAGTAATTCATACAGGTCTTGATGTCGCCTGCCTTGTTGAGAGTAGTTTCAAACTCTGTGAAAGCAAGGTACTTTCCTCTGTTTGCTTCGCTTACGCCCGATTCGGGATCATAAGAGAAATCCTTGATATGAACTTCCCAGACTGTAGCGTCTGTCGGCTCGTCTGTCATTACATGCTTGTCGTTCTCCCAGCCCGTCGGGTCTGTTGAGTCAAGATCGACTACCATACCACGGTTGCCGTTGACGCCTGCTGCCTTCGCATAGATGTCAACTACTTCAACGCCGTCGGGGTTAAGCTCGTTCTTTACAAAGTACGTGTAGTAGGTGTTTTTAATATCGCCCGTAACCGTTACGGTCCATACACCTGTTGTTTTGTCAAGCGTCATCGGGCGTATGTCGGTGGGTTCCTCCTGCTCTTCTCCGCCGTCCTTGAACATATACAGATCAACTTCGGTCGAAGTCGGTGCCCATACCTTAAAGGTAGTCTGTTCGGGACTGTAGTTTGCTCCGAGGTCACCGCCTGCATAGGTCGGGTATGTTGTAAAATCACCGACAGTAAGAGTATCGGTACTCTTAGGAGTACTGTCTTCTTCTCCGTCCGCATATGCACGCAGACTGCCGACAGCGGTAAACGTACCCGCAAGCATTGCCGCAGCGATCAAGAGCGACATAGTCTTCTTGAATCTCATAATAATTGTTCCTCCTTGTAATTTGTTTTTATTTAAGCGGAATCTAGACCTGTTTTCCGCAAAATAAACAGATGTTAAACCTGTGTGTTTTTCTTTTTTCTCAGAATAAACGCCGAGATACCGCCTGCAAGAACTGCAACTCCGCCTGCGGCAAGCCATACGATAAGGCTCTTTCCGTAATCGGGGCGATAGTTGAAGATAACATTGATCTCCTCCGCCGTATATAATCCTCCGATATTATCGGAATGATCTGCAAGCTCGTATCCGAAGAACTCTTTGGGAACGATATTGTATTCCATATCTATATCGCCGTTGATAACGTCTTTATCAATAACCGCACCCGAATAATCAACGTAGATCACATTTATCTTACCCGAGCTTACAACTTCTTTTTCGTTTTTATCTGCGGTATGACCGTCTTTGATCCATACATCGCCCGAAACACGGTAGCCCTCGTTGCCTGCTGCGGGGTCCTGAGCGTTTCCGTTTGCGGCAATTACTCTGACGCCCGTAACGCCCTTGGTGCTTTCGGAAGGTATCGTAACAGACCACCAGCCGTCGCCGTCGTTGGTCATAGGCGTACCCGGCCATGCGCCCAGAAGCTCTTTTGTTTCTTTGCCGTTCTGAGTACCGTTGCCGTAAGCATAAAGAGTAAGGTTTTTCCACTCGTTGTCGTTATAGTAATGAACAGTGATCGGCTCATTCTCCACCGGAGAGTATTTGTACACGATCTCCGTCTGTCCGTCCGTAAATTTGCCTGCGCCGTTTCTCGGCAAATCGGTAAGGTCAAGCGCATATCCCTTGATAGCGGGTATCTCCGCAGTATAATATCTGTCGCCCGTTCTGCCTGTCTGAGTAACGGATTCGCAAAGTTCTTTGCCGCTGCTGCTGTCGACAAATCTGATGACCGCCGAACCGAAAGTACCGTTATACTTCGTGTAATAAAGCGAGATCTCCGAACCGCTCTCTGAGTATGTACCCTGCGTACTGCCCTCTGCGTTCTTAAAGGTATAGTTCATCAAAAGACTGCTGTCGGGCTTTACGGAATACTTGTTCCCTATTGTGCCCGATACATTCTGAGTTTTGATGATCTCTCCGCTGTCGGCGTCGATATGTTTTATAACAACGCTGCCTTTGTCGGACTTCAGCGCAGCGTCGTCAAAGCTTTTCTTGTCAACAAGCATCATAGCAGTACCGCGCTTAACGGTGACCGTATTTTCGTTGACAACAGCAAGACCATTTATCGAAGCACTGTCGCCGTTTACAACAACGACCCACTCCTCGGGCAGATCTGCGCCCGATAACGTGATCGTCTCGTCATTTTCGGAAGCGTTGAAGATCACCGCCGCCGTATTCCACTGCGTACCTGCAGTAATGGTATTCTTTAATGTGTAGGCTATAACGCCCTTCGGCGTGTTGCCCATGAATTTGATGTTCTTCGCAGCTTCGCCCGTAGGATCGGTAAAAGGCGCAAAGTTCTTCCTGATCTCGATAAGCCCCGAATAATACT
>CADBRK010000280.1 GCA_902797065.1 uncultured Ruminococcus sp. | reverse complement strand
GCATCTTGTGGACGGTCATATTGGTACACTTGTGTTCGATAAAAAAAGAATTGTACCTCTTAATATGAACCTTGTGCCGATAGTTCATATGTTCGATGTATACGATGGATGGAAAATGAATCTCATCGGCAATATAACAATGTTTATACCGGTGGGGATATTTTTTCCTCTGTGTTTCAGGAAACTTGACAACATAGGCAAAGCAACCCTTTCGGGAACTTTGTTTTCGCTATGTATAGAAATAATACAGTTACCTTTTTATGACAGGTGTACAGATGTAGATGATATTATTTTGAATACAATCGGTATGTTGATAGGTGCAGCAGTATTTTTCGGTATAAGAGGAATAGTAAGAGTGGTTAAAAAGAATAAGCAAAGAAAGAGTGGTTAATATTGTTTATTATAGTAGTTGGTACAGTTCTGGTTTTATTGATCGCAGGGATAGTCTGCACTTTGGTAATGATGAATGATAATAAAGACAAATAAGAAAATTTATAGTAATCGATCAGAAATATAAAGAAAAGGAAATACTGAAATGGCAAGAAAAAAAACACCCGAATACGACAACGAAAGTATCGTATCATTAAAAGGCGCAGACAGAGTAAGAAAACGCCCTGCCGTAATATTCGGTTCGGACGGACTGGAAGGCTGTGAACACTCGTTTTTTGAGATACTCTCAAACTCCATCGACGAGGCAAGAGAAGGTTACGGGCGCGAGATAACCGTTACTTATTATAAGGATAGATCTATAGAGGTTGAGGATCACGGCAGAGGTATCCCCGTTGACTATAACAAGAACGAAGAGAAGTACAACTGGGAGCTTGTTTTCTGCGAGCTTTACGCAGGCGGCAAGTACAACAACAGCGAGGGTGAAAACTACGAATATTCTCTCGGTCTTAACGGGCTTGGTCTGTGTTCGACCCAGTATTCCTCTGAGTACATGGATGTTGACATAAGACGTGACAACACACGCTATACTTTGTCGTTCAAAAAAGGAGAGAATGAGGGCGGACTAAAAAAGGAAGCTTACTCAAAGCGTGACACTGGTACAAAAATCCGCTGGCGGCCTGATCTGGAGGTTTTCACGGATATTGATATACCAGAGGAGTATTTCCACGATATAATCAAGCGGCAGGCTATCGTCAATGCAGGGATCAGATTTATTCTCAGAATTCAGAACGGCAAAAGCTTCGATACAACAGAGTACATATACAACGACGGAATTACAGACCACGTCAAAGAGATAGTCGGCGAAGACGCACTTACGTCTGTTCAGTCTTGGCAGGCGGAGCGTATGGTCAGAGACCGCGCAGATAAGCCCGAGTATAAAGCTAAGATGAACATAGCACTCGCTTTTTCAAACAAAGTAAAGGCACAGGAGTTTTATCACAATTCAAGCTGGCTTGAACACGGCGGCGCTCATGAGGCGGCTGTCAAAAATGCGTTTGTATATCAGATAGACGCTTATCTTAAGCAGAACGGCAAATATAACAAGAGTGAGAGTAAGATCAAGTTTAACGATGTCGAGGAATGTCTTGTTGTTGTTATCTCGTCGTTTTCAAGCGTAACGTCATATGAGAATCAGACGAAAAAAGCTATCAACAATAAGGGTATTCAGGACGCGCTCGTAGAAGTGCTTCGTCATCAGTTAGAGGTGTATTTTATCGAGAACCCGCTCGAAGCCGACAGGATCGCAGGTCAGGTACTCATAAATAAACGAAGCCGTGAAAAAGCAGAAAAGACACGCCTTGATATAAAGAAAACCTTGTCAAGCAATATGGATATGACAAGCCGCGTTGCAAAGTTTGTCGACTGCCGAAGCAAAGACGTATCTCAGAGGGAATTATTCATAGTTGAGGGTGATTCGGCTCTCGGCGCTTGTAAGCAGGCGAGGAACCCCGATTTTCAGGCGATAATGCCGATAAGAGGAAAGATACTCAACTGCCTGAAAGCAGATTATGGCAAGATCTTCAAAAGCGAGATAATAACCGATCTGTTAAAAGTTCTGGGCTGCGGTGTTGAAACAAATTCCAAATCAAACAAAAACTTATCTTTATTTGATATAAATCTGCTCAGGTGGAGCAAGGTAATCATATGTACCGATGCAGATGTCGACGGATTTCAGATCAGAACACTGCTGCTGACGATGATATACAGATTGACCCCGACGCTTATTCGCGAAGGCAAGGTGTTCATTGCAGAATCTCCGCTTTATGAGATAACTACAAAAAATCAGATATACTTTGCATATACCGAGCAGGAAAAAGACATGTTCATAAAAGAGATCGGCAAGGAGAAATTCACGATCCAACGTTCAAAAGGACTTGGTGAGAACGAACCCGACATGATGAATCTTACAACCATGAATCCGGACACACGCCGTCTTATAAAGATAATGCCCGATGACGCAGAAAAGACAGCCGAAATATTTGATATTCTCTTAGGCGACAATCTTGTCGGACGTAAAGACTATATTGTAAAATACGGCGCAGATTATATTGATAATCTGGATATAAGCTAAGCGGAGGTAAATTATGGCAAAAAGAAAAAATACCGAGCCGAAATCTTATCAGCCAAAGATCAAGGGCGTTATCAGAGGCGCAGGCGACGTTGTAGATCAGAAGATAGTAACAACGATAGAAGAAAACTACATGCCCTATGCGATGAGCGTTATCATGTCGCGCGCTATTCCGGAGATAGACGGCTTCAAGCCTTCACACAGAAAACTGCTTTTCACGATGTACAAAATGGGTCTGCTTGGTTCTGCGAGGACTAAGTCGGCAAATATAGTCGGTCAGACGATGAAGCTGAATCCTCACGGAGATACGGCGATCTATGATACTATGGTACGCCTTAGCCGTGGATATGAAGCACTTTTGCACCCGTATGTTGACAGTAAGGGTAACTTCGGTAAATTCTACAGCCGTGACATGGCGTGGGCCGCCTCCCGATATACCGAGGCGAAGCTTGACGTTATCTGCAATGAACTGTTTAAGGACATTGATAAAGATACAGTCGATTTTGTCGACAACTACGACAATACGCTCAAAGAACCGACGCTTCTGCCGGCGACATTCCCGTCTGTGCTTGTCAACGCAAACACCGGTATCGCCGTTGGTATGGCAAGCAACATTTGTTCTTTCAACCTGAGAGAATTATGCGAAACTACGATCGCTTTGATAAAAAACAGAGATCACGATATAATTACAACTCTCCCCGCACCCGATTTTATTGGCGGCGGACAGATCGTTTATGATATTCCCGCTATTAAATCTATCTATGAAACAGGCAGAGGAAGCTTCAAGGTGAGGGCGGTCTACACTTACGACAGCACAGCGAACTGTATCGACATTACGAGCATACCGCCGACAGCGACTTGCGAAGCCATTATCGAGAAAATGATCGACCTTGCTAAAACAGGCAAGCTGAAAGAGATCTCCGATGTTCGTGACGAAACAGGTATAGACGGACTAAAGATCACTATTGACCTAAAGCGCAGTACCGACCCCGATCTCCTGATGCAGAAGCTGTATAAAATGACTCCGCTGGAGGATTCATTCCCATGCAATTTCAATGTGCTTATTGCAGGTACTCCGAGAGTGCTTGGAGTAAAGGCACTGCTCGAAGAATGGACGGCGTTCAGAGTAGAATGTGTACGCAGAAGAACGGCGTTCGATCTGGATAAGAAACGCAGTAAGCTTCATCTGCTTCAGGGACTTGAAAAGATTCTTCTTGATATAGATAAGGCTATAAAAATAGTGCGTGAAACAGAGGAAGAAAGTGAAGTCGTTCCTAACCTTATGATTGGGTTCGGGATAGACGAGATACAGGCGGAGTATGTTGCAGAAATAAAACTTCGTCATCTGAACCGTGAGTATATCCTCAAACGCACTAAAGAAATTGAAGATCTCGAAAAAGAGATCAAAGAACTTGAAGGTATCCTTGCAAGCAAAACTAAGGTCAAGAATATAATCGTTGCCGAATTAAAAGAAGTTGCCAAGAAATACGGCAAGGACAGAGTTACGACCCTTATTGACCCGCAGGATATTAAAGATGTAGATCTGACACCCGAAATACCCGATTATCCGGTTAATCTCTACTTTACAAAAGAAGGTTACTTCAAGAAGATAACTCCTCTGTCTCTCAGAATGGGCGGTGAACAGAAGTTCAAAGAGGGCGACAGCATTTATCGTTCTTTTGAATCTACCAATACAGCCGAACTGCTGTTCTTTACAAACAAGTGTCAGGTGTATAAGGCAAGAGCGTATGATTTTGCCGATACTAAAGCAAGCGTGCTCGGAGACTACGTTGCGGCGAAGCTCGGAATGGACGAGGACGAAATACCGCTTGATATGATAGTAACAAAGGATTACAACGGATTTATGCTTTTTGCGTTTGACAACGGCAAACTTGCAAAGGTACCGCTTAATGTCTATGAAACCAAGACAAACCGCAGGAAACTTGCAAATGCATACAGCGACAAGGCGCCTCTTGCAGACCTGATGTTTATCGAAGACGACTGCGATATAATGCTTACATCTACGTCGGGCAGAATTCTTCTGCTCCATTCCGGGGCAATCCCGCTGAAAACAACACGCAATACGCAGGGGGTTGCTGCTATGAAGCTGAAAAAGGGTCATGTTGTGAAGAGTCTTGATAAATACGAGGACGGACGGTTCAAAGACCCGAAGCGTTACCGATCTAAATCTTTGCCGACAATGGGAGCGCTCCCGTCGGGAGAGGACGCCGAACAGCTTACTTTGAATATAGAATAGATAGTATAAAGCCTATTGCAAATAATGCGGTAGGCTTTTGAAAATAGTGTGACAGTATGCATTGATTTTGCGATTGTATATATTGAAAGCTTATAAGCGAGGCGGTTCGTTATGACAAGAGAATACTATATGGAATTAATGCGCTCATCTCCGCATGACGCGCATAGGGCTTTGGCAGACGAATATGTAAACTACGTGTATACTATAGTCTATAACAAACTCAGAAGTTCATCGGCTAATGAGGATATAGAAGAATGCGTCAGCGATGTTTTCGCAGATGTCTTCTCGGCACTTGAAGAAAATTCGAAATACAGAGGCGAGCTTAAAGGTTTTATCGGTACTGTTGCCAAGCGCAGAGCGATAGACTATTATCGTCGTGTCAAAAACAAGACAGATAACATTTCTATTGATGAAGATAGAGTCGGCGAGATTGTTTCGGAGTATAATGTCGAAGAAGCGGTAATAGACAGAGAAATGCAGGCAGCCATTTATGAAAGAATAAAATCCCTCGGTGAACCTGATTCTTCGATTATTATCTATAAATACTATTACAGCAAAAGCTCAAACGAGATATCCGAACTGTTGTCAATGAAACCGTCTGCGGTCCGTATGCGGAGCAGCAGAGCATTAAAGAGATTGAAGAAAATTCTTTCCGATATTGTAAAGGAGTGAATTTGTATGAAAAGAAAAGACGACATATTCAAGACTTTGGAAAACGCAGACGATAAGCTTATTGATACGCTTGCGAACGAGTATCATCCCGTAAGTGAGGAGCAGAAAAAACGTATCCTGGAGAAAAGTGAGAGCAAAATTCCGAATAAAGGGCAAAGCGCCGCTATTGTAAACTACGACAGCGGCATTAAGATGAACGAGATCGAGAACCACAATAAATGGTACAGACATCTCGGGAAGATCGCCGCTTCCTTTGTAGGGCTGATCGCCGTGGGTAGTGCCGTGATGTTTGCGCTGAATACGGCAAAACCGGGTGTTCCGGTATCTCATGAAGAAAATATTGAAGTACAGGCAACAAATGATACTCCGAAAGAGAAAGCTTCTGTGAGCAGTGTATCAAAAAATGCCGATACGGAGACCGTTTCATCAAAAGATTCGGGAAGTAACTCAGAAACCGTCGTTAGCAGCGATTCAAAAAAAGAATCCACGGAAAGCCATGAGGAGAGCAGTTTCGCTGAAAATACCGAGAAAACCGGCAGCGAAAACACCGATAATAATACAGACACAACTGACACAAACCAAGATGAAATTGATATTGCGATAGATGATACCGATTACAACGTGGGCTATACGGGGAAGAACAGAGTATTGGCAGTAACGGACGACATGACATACGGTCAAGTTATTGAATTACTCGGCGCACCCGATGATCTTCTGATACAGAACGGATTTGCGATGTACAGAGTAGAGAGTGACGAGACGGACAGACTGCTTTATCTGTTTTATGATAATCCCGATGATGTTATCGGTAAGAACGGTCATCAGCTCTACGAAGAAGCTATACCGATAGATCAGATGTATTTTGATCTTGAACATAATACATTTGAGTGCGTCGTTGTACAAATACATGACGGCGGTTCGGTGAGAGTAAGCTGTCCGCAGTATTCGCTGATTTGCGCCGATTTCAGATATACCGATGACCCGTCTTTGATGGATTTAAATCTCGGCGACAGAGTTATCGTCACCTATACGGGTTATGCGCTTGAGGTTTATCCTTGTATTATCGAGGTTACAAATGTAGAAGTGGTGAACGATAAGACTAATTGGGCAATAGACGAGTAACAATGTAAAAAAACAACAGAAGGAATGCCGTTGAATGCGGCATTCCTTTTTTCGGCAGGTTTCGCGTGCAAAATACGATTCACGATACACAAAAACCTAATACTGTGTCGAGCTTACGAGAACAGATGTAAATGTCTTTAGATGTTCAAATCAAACCATATATAACAAAACTCCCCGAGGTTGATCGGGGAGTGAGTAAATTATTACAGTTGTGTAATAGTGCCGTTCTTAACGCCTACAGCGCCTTCGGGAAGTGTGTAATCCTTTTCGCCGTTGTTATCCCAGTTGTTATTGCCGTCGTTGAAACAGCATGTAACATTTGAACTTGACGCATCAAGAGGAATAACGTATTTGAAAGAGTATCCGTCAACATCGCTGTTGGCTATCATCTTTACTCCGGGAGGAGTAGTCCATTTGCCTGAACCTACTTTGTAATGAATATTCGGCGAAGAATATCCGCTGTAGTAAACAACGACCGCCCTCTGCACGTTGACTTGTGTCTTTTGAGTGGAGTATTCGTTGCCGCTGCCGTCTTTGATCTGCGCATATACTGTGCAGTTACCCGAATTCCTGATAAGGAAGCTTGCCGTATCGGAGGAAGTATAACCGCTTTCAAAAATCTTTTCGGAGCCGCTCATGCAGATAATATTGTACTGGTAATCACCTGAAGACTCTGCGTCAACCTTAACGGTTGCATATTCGCCTTCGTATACTGCGTCGCTGCCCGTTGTTAAGGTAACTTTTCCTACAGGCTTGTAATTCTCATAAGTAGCCGTAACTATCATGTCTGAGGTGATACTCGTTATATCTGTATCCCAGCCTGTGAAAGCGCCGTATTTCTCGGAATCTTTCTGTTCGGGCGGATTGGGGCTTTCTCCGTCGGGAACAAAATCAAACCAGAGTCTGTTGCCGTCGGGGTCTAAGAATGTGACCTTGTGGATCATGGATTCCTGAGGAATAGTCGGGTTCATCTTGGCTCCGATCCAATCAAATTCTCCCTCAGGGAATGTGTCTATAACCTCGAATCCTGTTGCGTCTTTATGTCGTTTATTGTAGTTGCGCTGCAGGCACATCATAAAGTATTCGTACTTTGATCTGTTTGTTGTGAACCGCGGATCGTAATAATGTGCAAAATCGTGGTATGTATCTCTCGAAACCTCCCAGCCTACTGCTTTTGTTGCTCTCGTGAGAATATAGTTAAGATTTACATAGTGGAGATCGCCATCGCGAACAGCAATCGTATAGTCATAGCTTACTTTGTCCAGGGTTTTGTTATATTCGTGCAGCTGATCGTAATTAAGTTCCATACCCCAGCCGTGGTTCTTGAATTTTCCTTTTCCTCTGCGCTCAAGGCAGTAGAGTTTGCAGTATTCGGCTCCCATCTCTGAGGTTACAAAGCACCATTGATATTCTTCAAGGAAATCGTAAAGATGTCCGATCTCGTGATACGCAACGTCCGACCATAAGCCGTCTGTGCAGTAACGCACGCACGCCGTACCCATATAGCCGCCTACCCACTTGATAACTCTGTTGCCGCTGAGTGCCTGGAAACCGGTCATATACGGTTCGGCTACTGAGATCAGATAGATTCTGTCGCCTTTGTACGGGGCAACACCTTTAAGGTCATTCATCTGCTGATATGCAAGTTCAACATCCTCGCACCAATCCTGCATTTGCTCAACAGTGATCCCCTCTACCGTATCGTTCATGAGAACAAGTCCGATATTCTCCGTCATGACTCTTGTTTTATCTCTCGGTTCGCTGTCGTAATCAACTTCTTCTATTGTCATATCGTCAAAATACGCCGTACCGGTACCCCACAGAGCGCATTCGACATCGGCAAGTCCCGTGCTTGTTGTCTCAAAGTACATTGTTATTGTAGTTACGTCGCAGCTGGTCTGTATCCAGT
>CADBRK010000279.1 GCA_902797065.1 uncultured Ruminococcus sp. | reverse complement strand
TCAGAAGGTTCTTGAACAAAAGCAGGCAGTTGTTGCTGCTCTTACAGACCGTTTGCAGAACTCCGTTGCAGGTGTTGTTGTAAGCTACAAGGGTATCAACGTTGCCGATGACACAAAGCTCAGAAAGGATCTGCGTGAGGCAGGCGTTCAGTATTCCGTTGTAAAGAATACACTGCTCTCCCGTGCCGCTGACAATGCCGGACTCAGCGATCTCAATGCTGTACTCGAGGGTACAACAGCTATCGCTACTAGTGCCGAGGATCACGTTGCAGCTGCAAGAATTCTTTCCAAGTTTGCAGACAAGAATAAGGAATTCAAGATCAAGAGCGGTTACCTTGACGGTGCTGTAATCAGTCTTGACACTATTTCAAGTCTTGCTAAGCTTCCGAGCAGAGAGGTACTCCTTGCTACGGTATGCAACGCATTCAACGCTCCTATCGCAAGTCTTGCACGTGCATTGCAGGCTATTGTTGATAACGGCGGTGTTGAAGAGTCACTCGCCAAGAAGGCAGCAGGCGCAGACGCTGCCGAGGCTCCTGCAGAAGCTTGATAAGCTGTTGCAGATATTATTTTGATTTATTAAAAGTTTATTTTATGGAGGTAAATTATCATGGCATCTGAGAAGATTACTGCTATTATTGAAGAAGTTAAGACACTCACAGTTCTTGAGCTTTCAGAACTTGTACACGCTATCGAAGAGGAGTTCGGCGTTTCCGCTGCTGCTGCTGTTGCAGTTGCTGCTCCCACAGAGGCTGCTGCTGCAGTTGAGGAGAAGACAGAGTTTGACGTAATCCTTAAGGCTGCAGGTCCCGAGAAGATCAAGGTTATCAAGGTTGTAAGAGAGATCACAGGTCTCGGACTTAAGGAAGCTAAGGCTCTCGTTGACGGTGCTCCGAAGCCGGTTAAGGAAGCTGTATCCAAGGACGACGCTGAGGCTATGAAGGCTAAGCTCGAAGAGGTTAAGGCTGAGGTTGAGATTAAGTAATCTCATTTCCGGATACTTATTATTCAAACATTGCGGGTTGCCCGAGCGGCAGCCCGTTTTATTTTTTTGTAAAAGTACGCCCCTGCACGGGGATTTAAGTTGTTATTAATAGTGAAAGCACTTGAGAGGGAAGGAATGACCCCTGATGATTCATCGGAAAATTTCAAAATACAGGTTAATAATCTTGAACGGCGGTGAAATTTATGGAAACTGAATTACTTGCAGTAAAACTTATACAAGGTGATGTAAACGCTTTTGAAACAATAGTCGACCGTTTTACACCGCTGGTGTCAACGATCGTGTATAATCTGGCAAACGGTTCTTTAAGCGTACAGGATATTGAGGATCTTACTTCCGATACGTTTATCACACTGTGGTATAACCGTGAGAAAGTTCAGCCCGATAAGCTGAAGGGCTACATATGCTGTATAGCAAAAAACAAAGCGAAAAACAAACTTAAATCAATATCTCGTCATAAGATCGTAAATATTGACGAGATAAATTATGAAGACGGTCTTGTTGTATCCGAGGAGATAGAAAACAAGATCATCACAGATGTTCTGAGAGAGGCTCTTGATATTATCGGAGAACCCGACAAGGAGATAATAATCAGGCATTATTATTACTACCAGTCTTCCACGGAAATATCCGAGAAAATGGGTATGAAAAGCGAGACGGTTAAGTCCAGGATAAAGAGAGCCAGAGAAAAACTTAAAACAATCCTTGCAGAAAGAGGGTATACAAGATGAAAAAGATATTTGTATTTGATAAGTGCGAGGACGAGCTTTTAAACATTGATGAAAGCACTGTACTGAACGAAACAGGCATAGACGCAGCAAGAGTAAAGGAGACGGTAATGAAAGAGATAAAAGAAGGAAAAAAGAAAAAGAAGGCTTCGATCAAGAAGTTTTTCTCGATAGTCGTTGTTGCGGCGGCGATCACAGCGTTGGCAACGATTACGGCAATGGCAGCAACAGGCGGATTGCATCCTGCATTTGCGGCGCTTTTTGCGGGAGAACCTGCAAACGGCATATTCCCCGGAGCGGATTTATCGGTGCAAAGCGATGATCTTGATATCGAGTTCCTGGGTGTTACCGGAGATGAAACAGAAATGATCGCTATGTACGACCTCAGAAAGAAGGACGGAAGCAATTTTGTAGATACTCTCGATACTCCCGATAATTACGGTTTCTTTGCTACAAATGCGGACTTTAATGTGACCGAGAGTGAATACAGGAAGTTTAAGGAGATGATAGTAAGCGGCGGCTGCAGCAGATTCGGCGGTGTAGTATATACTATTGTTGACGAAAAAACGATTCGTGCATACGCTCTATTCCATGACGATTTAGGCTGTATCAAGGGCGAGAGACTTTCCGTTACGGAATGGGAAGCGACATGCTATCATATTGACGAAATTGTTTACAGCGATACATCCGATACTATTGAAGGGTGCTCACAGTTTGCGAAAGACAACGAGGAGTTTATTAATCGGAAAGAAGCTTCGTTTAATGAAAATCAGTCCTTTTATATGAATCAATACGGAGATCGTATGATACTTGCCGTTATAACCGAGACAACAGTCCCGCTTAATTATCATCTTGATGTAACGCTGAATTATAAGACTATAGAAAAGACATTCCCGAAAGCCAAAGGCAAACAATTCAGCGACGGGAACACAGAGTGGAAGGTAAAGGAGATAAAATCGGGAACATTTGGGATCATTTTAGAGGCTGTAACAGACAATAACAGGGAGCTTGAAGGATTTGACATGAGCAACAGCGCAGAGTGGAGCCCCGAAGAGGCGCATGAATTCATGAACAGACTCCAATCGCACGAATTGACTATGGAGATCACGCTGAAAGACGGAACAAAAATTGATTGTGTCGGAGATTCCGGAGGCGGTGAAACCGAACCGAACGGAAAAAGCAGATACTCATGGAGTTTCAACTTTTCCAAAGATGGAGATACATCTAAACCGTACACACTTAATCCGGATGATATAGTTTCGATCATCTGCAACGGCACCGAACTTCTCAGATGATGTGAACGGAAAAGGAAGCGGAGCGGGGATTTACACTCCCCGGCTCTGCTTCTGATTTTAGTCTTAAAATTTTTTGTTTTAGCTATTGACATTCGGATAACGTTGTGCTAAAATCAAAATTGTTAAAAATACAAGCCTACAAACCTATGAGAAAGAGTAGTAGCTTTGGCAATGTGCTTACAGAGAGCCGATGATGGTGGAATTTCGGCAGCGGCGGCTTAAGTGAATGGACTTTTGAGGGCGAACCGATCAGTTTATCTGTTAGGGGAGACGGGTGGGACCGTTATATCGCAGATGTATGTCAGTACATCGTGAGTGCGTACCGTAATGGTGCGAATATGGGTGGTACCGCAAGGATTATAATGTCCCTGTCCCATTGTTTTATGGGGCAGGATTTTTTATTGCCCCGCAAAATCAAGAAAAGAGGTAATCAAAATGAAAAAGTCAACCAAAGTAAT
>CADBRK010000278.1 GCA_902797065.1 uncultured Ruminococcus sp. | reverse complement strand
TCAGGGTACGCACTACCCCGATCTCAACGAAGGTATGCACCCCTATAAGGTGGCTTCTCACCGTCATACTCCCGAGATCGAGCAGACTCTCAGAAAGCTCAGCGGCAAAGACAGCGTAAAGATCACATTTGTACCGCATCTGCTGCCCGTGAACAGAGGTATTCTCGCAACGTGCTATGCACGTCTGAAGGAAGGCGTAACAAAGGAGCAGATCAGAGCTGCCTATGAAGAGTATTACAAAGACGAGCCGTTTGTACGTATGCTTGCAGACGGTATGGCTGCCGATATACACAATATCAAGTATTCAAACTACTGTGACGTTTCCGTGTTTGTCGATACGAGAACGGGTACATTTATATCAGCTTCGGCAATAGATAATATGGTAAAGGGCGCGGCAGGTCAGGCTATCCAGAATATGAACATCATTTTCGGGCTTGACGAAACGACGGGTCTTACAATGACTCCGCCCGCCTTTTGATGAAAAGGACTGATAATATGAAATTTATAGAAAACGGAACCGTTACCTCACCAAAAGGCTTTAAAGCTTCCGGAGTGATAGGCAGCGTAAAGCCGTCAAATACAATAAAGCGTGATATTGCGCTGATTGCCGGTGATGTTATATGCAGCACTGCGGCTGTTTTTACAAAGAACCTTGTAAAGAGCAGCGCAATAATCGTAACACAGAAAAATATAGCAAACGGCAAGGCTCAGGCTGTTATTGTTAATTCGGGCAACGCCAACACCTGCAACGCAGACGGCGAGGAGAAAGCTCTGAGAATGTGTGAGCTTACGGCAAAGAGTCTTGGTATAGATAAAACAGATGTAATAGTTGCATCAACAGGCGTTATCGGTCAGCCGTTGCCTATAGAACCCTTTGAGAACAGTATTCCGATACTTGCAGAAAAATTGAGCCAAAACGGCGGCACAGACGTTGCCGAGGCTATTATGACAACCGACACGGTGAAAAAGGAAGCCGCAGTACAGGTTGAGATAGGCGGCAAGACTGTTACTATCGGCGCAGTTGCAAAGGGCAGCGGCATGATACATATCAATATGGGTACTATGCTCAGCTTTGTCACTACAGACGCGGCAGTTTCTTCGGATATGCTGAAAGCTGCGCTTACGGAAGCTGTCGAGCAATCCTACAATATGGTATCGGTTGACGGCGATACCTCAACAAACGATACTCTGGCAATACTTGCAAACGGTCTTGCGGGCAACAGCGAGATTACCGTGAAAAACGAGGATTACAGAATATTTACCGATGCGTTGACTGCTTTGTGTAAAACTATGGCGAAAAAGCTTGCCGCAGACGGCGAGGGTGCAACAAAGCTGATTATCTGTAAAGTGAACGGCGCAAAAACTATGGCAGACGCAAAGGGCGCAGCAAAGGCAGTTATATGCAGCAGCCTTGTTAAAGCGGCTATGTTCGGTGCAGACGCAAACTGGGGACGTATTCTTTGCGCTATAGGTTATTCGGGCTGCGATGTCGATGTAACTAAAGTTGACGTTGCTTTCGAGTCAAAGAGCGGACGGATAGATGTTTGCAAAAGCGGCGCAGGCGTAGAATTCAGCGAGGAGCTTGCAAAAGAGATACTCCTGGAAAGTGAGATCACGATAGACGTATCTCTTAACGACGGCAGCGGCTGCGCCGAAGCTTTCGGCTGTGACCTTACATACGATTACGTAAAGATAAACGGCGATTACAGAACATGATAATATGGAGTGAGAGAGATGAACATTTCCAATGCGGAAAAAGCGCATATTCTGGTTCAGGCGCTCCCGTATATACAGAAGTATTACGGAAAAACGGTAGTAATTAAATACGGCGGAAACGCTATGATAAACGATGAGCTGAAAAGTGCGGTAATGAGCGATATTGCCCTGCTGAAGCTTGTCGGCATAAATGTCGTTCTTGTACACGGCGGCGGCCCCGAGATAACCGAAATGCTCGGAAAGATAAACAAAGAGAGCCGCTTTGTAAACGGTATGCGAGTAACCGACAAAGAAACTATTGACATAGTGCAGATGGTTCTTGCGGGCAAGGTCAACAAAAACCTTGTGCAGCATTTGCAGAAAAGCGGAGCACCTGCAGTCGGTCTGTGCGGACTCGACGGCAATATGCTTATGGCTGAAAAGCTTATCACAAGCGAAGATATAGGTTATGTCGGAGAGATCACCCAGGTCAATCCGAAAGTCATCAGCGATGTGATAAACAACGGCTTTGTACCGATAATCTCGACTGTTGCGGGAAGTCTCGGCGGAGATGTGTATAATATCAATGCCGATGTTGCGGCTTCGAGAATCGCCGCAGAGCTTGGCGCATGCAAGCTGTTTCTTATGACCGATATCAGAGGCTTGCTCAGAGATAAGAATGATGAGAATACTTTGATCCCAAGCGTAAATGTTTCCTCAGTGCCTATGCTGAAGCGCGAGGGTATTATCAGCGGAGGAATGATACCTAAGATCGACTGCTGTGTTGAAGCGGTCAGACGAGGGGTATCGAGAGCCTTCATCATAGACGGCAGAATACCGCATTCGATACTTATCGAAATGCTTACCGATGAGGGTATCGGAACGATGTTCTACTAAAATGAAAAATGCAGAGAGTATTTCCGGATGAATACTCTCCGCATTGCCGATACTTTCCGAAGGGGTGTTTATGTGATTGAAATAAGCAATATCGAGATAAGACCTATGACTATAGAGGATTATGACAAGGTTTTTGAAATGTGGCAGATAACCACAAAGAGAGCTTTGTCGGAGGCGGACAGCAGAGATAATATAGAGTTCTATCTGAAGCGCAATCCGAACATGTCACAGGTGGCACTGTCCGGGGGGATAGTTGTGGGTACTGTTCTGTGCGGGCATGACGGCAGAAGGGGCTTTATCCATCATATGGCGGTTCGCCCCGAGTACCGCAGGCATAACATAGCAAAACGTATGGCGCAGAGAGCGCTTGACGCATTGTCGGGCGACGGAATAAAGAAAACTCATATTTTTTGCTATACCGATAACGACCTCGGGCAGAGTTTCTGGACTGCTATGGGCTGGAAACAACGGGATGATGTGTTTGTTTATTCATATCAATCCGATGAATTATAAAAAAACTAAGGGAGTCGTGTTATGGACAAAAAAGTGTTAAGTCCCCATAAAGAAAAGAAAGAGCGGTATGCTCTGAAGGCTTTTCTGTGGGGCATGGCTGTCATAGCGGCGTTTATAATTCCGTGTATGATAATGGATAAAGGCATGTATCTGTATTTCGGCGATTATAATGATGAGATGCTGCCTTTCTATCAGCTTATGAGTGACGCAATAAGAACCGGTGAGACCGGCTGGAGCTGGTATACAGACCTGGGAACATCTTTCGTGGGCGCATATACGGTTATGAATCTGGGAAGTCCGTTCTTCTGGCTGCTGCTTCCGTTCCCGGTGGATTGGATACCATACGTTAACGGTCCGCTGATGATACTTAAATTCGGAGTGGCGTCGCTCGGAGCGTATATTTATCTGAAACGAAATGTAAAGGATAAAAACAACGCGGTTACCGGAGCACTTTTGTACGCATATTCGGGTTTTGCAATTTATAATCTTGTGTTCCAGTTTGAGGATTCGATCGCATTTTTCCCGTTTTTGCTGGCGGCGCTTGATTCGTTTGTAATAGACAAAAAACGCGGACGATTTGCTTTTATGGTTGCGCTGAGTTCGCTGGTCAATTACTATATTTTTATCGGAGAGGCTGTTTTTCTCGTTCTCTACTGGCTTGTGCGGACTATATCGAAGAACTTTAAGTACGAATCTGCGAGAGAGATAATATTCCTTTTCTTTGAAGCAGTATTGGGCGTCGGAATGAGTTTGTTCCTGTTCCTGCCGTCACTGTACAATATAATGGGCAATAATCGAGTGACCGATTCCAGTATCAGCGGCTGGTCGCTATGGGTATATCAAAATATTCATTTCTATATTCAACTTATTGTAGGATTGTTCTTGCCTCCGGAGATGGCAAATTTAAATGTATATACTATTGGGTACGATTCGACATGGGCAGCATTGACATCGTTTATTGCGTTGTTCGGAATGACAAGCGTCTTTGTTGTGTTCTTCAACAAAAGATCGGAGAAGTGGCTCAAAGCATTTTTTGCCGCATGCGCTATTATTATGTTTATTCCGATACTCAACAGTTCATTCCAGATGTTTACAAATTCACAATATATACGTTGGATATTTATGGCTGACCTTGTAATGTGCCTTGCGGCTGTTACGGCGCTTGAGGATAAAGCATCGGATTGGAAAAAGGCTATACGTCTGAATTTTTTATTAACATCAATAATAATTGGTATTATTGGATTGACGCCTTTAATATCGCTTATGAGCAGTTATAGTGTTAAGTATGAATTCGGTCTGTACGGTGACAAAAAATTTTTCTGGATCTATGCCGCAGTAGCTATGGGAAATATAGCTCTTAGTGTATTATATATTAAACTCTCTAATCGAAGCAGGGACTCATGTCGAAAATTGGCTTTCACCGTGCTGATAGCAGCTATTGTTATTACACATGTTTCCACATTACTTCCGTCCAAAATTCGGGGGATGCAAAAAGATAACATTTTTGAAGATGGTATGCTGAATCAGGGTGATAAAATCAATTTAGAAGATATTCAGCAATGGCGCTCTGATGTGATTGCGATTAATTCATATAATAAATATTGTTATGATATTGATGAAGTAAAAGCTGAAAATATGGATCTTCCGGAACTTGTTCAATTAAATGATGATGTTTCCAAAAGTATTTTACTTGACGAAAACCTGAAAACATATGGAAATGATCAGAATCTCACTGCATTTTGGAGAATTCCTGGATTGGAGTGTTATAATAGTACAGTAAATGGCTGGATAACAATGTTTATTAAGGGTATGGGATTTAGCAGACGTTCAAGTACATATTGGCCTAACGGCATGTACGCAATACGCAGCTTTATGTCTGTAAAGTATCTTTTTAATCAGGAAGACGACGCTATGAGTTTTAAGAAGGATAACGGAGAATTCCTTATGCCGGGGTGGAAATATATTGATACTCAGAACGGGTACGAGATATACGAAAATGAATATTGTATTCCGATGGGTTTGACATTTGATAAATTTATGACCACCCTCGACTTCGAAAAAGTGCCGGTAGAATACAGACACCTTATACTGGTGGATACTCTGATAGTCAATGACTTTGACGATATGCTCGACTGCGTTGAACTCGGCATGAAACAGCTTCTGATAGATGACTGCGACTATACCCGGGACGGATATTTCAAGCATTG